>NZ_JBEYFP010000075.1:0-18147 GCF_040634455.1 Kitasatospora sp. NPDC007106 | reverse complement strand
CCGGGGTGCGGGCGGCGTGCAGCCGCGCGAGGCTTCGGGCGCCGCAGCCGGGGCAGCCGCAGCCGCCGTCCGGCTCGACCTCGGTGAACTCCATCAGCACGGTGGGTCCCTTTCTCCGGATTCAGGAAGGGGATGTGTTCCACCGTCAGCCGACGGAATATCACCTGATAGGTAACAAAATATGACAAGTCGGTGAAGCGGAGGGGACGCCGACGGCCGGTCAGCGGACCGGGCGGGAGATCGGGTGGGGGAGGGCCGGGGAGAACTCGGGGGCCGTCCAGGTGAGCGGTACGGCATGGGTCAGGTCGACCGTGCGGAGGACGGTGTAGTCGACGACCGGGGCGGACGGGTCGGACCAGTCGACCTCGGCGCGGCCGGTGAGCAGCAGGGCGTCGCCGGTGTCCCAGTCGGGCAGCAGCAGGCCGGCCGCCGGGTCGAGCTCCAGGTTCCCGAGGCTCATGAACATGCTGTTGCCCGCGTACTCCGCCCAGCGCAGCCGGTTCGGCCCCAGCACCTCGACGAAGCCGGGGAAGCCGCCGCGGTGCGAGGCGTCCACCCGGCCGTCCGGGCCTGCGGTGGCCAGGAAGAAGGTGTCGGCGGCGGCGACGGCGAGCTGCCGGGGCAGCGTCAGCCGGTCGCCCGCGGTGGCGGTGGGCTCGGCGGCCGGCAGCTCGCGCGGGCTGCGCCGCTGGATGTACTTGGGGCAGTTGGCGTACACCTGCTCGGCGGTGATCCGCAGGCCGTCCGGGCCGTCCGGCTCGGAGCGGCCGTTGAGTCGCATCCGGCGCCGTCCGGCCGCGTCCAGCGCGATGGTGCCGACCTCGGCCGGCCCGGCCAGCACCTCGGCGAGCGGGTCGCCGGGGGCCGGACGGGCGGCCACCAGCACGGCGTGGTCGCCGTCGGCGCGGACGAAGCCGGGCGGACCGGCGAGCTGGGTGGCCCAGATCCGCCCGGCCTGGTCGGCGGCGCCGACCACGATCGTCCGCCGCTCGGTGAGGAAACGGGCCGCGACCGGTGGGATCGTGCGCCCGATCGACCGGCCGGTGTGCTCGGCCCGCTCCTGCTGCCCGGTGCGCCGCTGGACGGCGCGCTCGCCCGCGTGCCACATCCCGGCTCCTAGAAGAATCCGCAGGTGGGGGCGGTGGCATCGGGTGCGGTGGCCCCGGTCTCGGCCACCCCGGCGGGGGTGAAGATCTCCAGCCGGATGCCGTCCGGGTCGGTGAAGAAGACGCCGCCCGAGTCGGCGCCCTCGCGGTGCGGGACGACCCCCTCGTGGGCGAAGTCGGCGCCGAGCTCCTTGAGGACGGCCTCGGCGGCCCGGACCTCCTCGACCGAGTCCACCCGGAAGGAGAGGTGGTGCAGCCCGGGGGCGCCGGGGGCGAAGCTGCCGGTGCTCTGCTCCCAGAGGGTGAGCACCAGGGTGCCGTCGCGGCCGAGCAGGGCGTGGCGGCGGCCGGGCTCGTCGCTCGCGGCGGCCACGTCGAGGCCGAGCAGGCGCCGGTAGAAGGCGACCGAGCGGGTCAGGTCGGTGACGTTCAGCCCGACGTGGCCGGTCTGCAGGGTGCGTGGGGCAAGGGCGGCGGTGGACACGACGCATCACTCCCGGAAGAGGGGACGGCCCGGTCGTCTAACCGGTACCTCGGACAGTACGGGTTAGAAGATCGGGGCGCAAACCGGTATGGGGTCGTGTAATGGTTAGATGATCCGGCTACTCCCACTGCCAGCGGATGCCGACCTGGCCCGGGGGCTGGTCCGGGGCCAGCACGTGGGCGCTGGCCGAGGCGCCGATCCACAGCTGCTCGCGCTTGCGGTCCACCTCGGCGCACGGCTCGCGCTCGAAGCGCTCGCAGTGCGCGGGCACCGCGGCCGGGTCGAAGTGCACCTGCAGTACGTACTCCCGGACCGGCACGGCGAAGAAGCGGCCGTAGTCGGTGGTCGGCCCGGTGTCGGGGATGTCCACCTCGTACTCGAAGACGGTGGAGTCGCCCAGCGCCAGCGGGCGGTCCAGCAGCAGCTCGGCGACGAGCAGGCCGCTCTCCGGCCGGCGGCGGACCCGGCCGAGCCGGGCGTGCCGGACGGAGGTGATCTCGGGGCAGCCCGGGGCGCCCTCGTCCGCCTTGTGCACCACCACGCAGCGGGCGACCCCGCCGACGGTGGCCCGCACGACCTGGCGCATCCTCAGCAGGTGACCGCGGCGGTTGGCGTTCACGAAGTACGAGTCGTGGATCGAGAGCCGCTCCAGGTCGCCGGTGGGCGGGGCGTCCAGCTCCTCGAAGACCTCGGCGATCTCCTGCTCGCCCGGCCAGACCTGCTCCACCCGCAGGGCGTCGTGGGTGGTCGGGGCGATCCAGCGGCCGCGCGGGCGGGGCGGTCCGAGCAGCGAGGAGAGGGTGCCGCGGCGCAGCGCCAGCAGCTCCTCCAGCAGGTGGACGGCGCGCAGCGAGGCGGCCCGTTCGGGCTGGCTGCGGCCGCGCCGCCAGTAACTGAGGGTGGTGACGCTGATCCTGACGCCCTGGTGGGCGAGGGCGGCGCGGATCCGGTCGAGGCTGAGCCCGCTGGCCTCGATCGCCGCGTTCAGCACCTCGGCGAAGCCGAGCGCGCCGGCGGCGGGCGCCTGCGGCGCGGGCTGGGGCGGGACCTGGGCCGGTGCGGGGGGCTGCCCGGGCGTGCGGGCGGGCGGGGGCGCTGCGGCCCGGTCGCCGTTCGGTCGCGGCCGGCCGTACGCCGGCCCCGCGTCGCGCTCACCGACCAGCCTGAGCCGACCCGCGTGCTGCGGCTGCTGAGAACTCATCCGGATACCTCCCCCACCAGGCGAGTTCGGCGGCGTCGGCCCAGCGTTCCGTGATCGGGCTGCCACACCGAGCTGGGGGCACACCCTACGCACCGTCGAGAGGTTACGTCATCAACTCGGACATATGACAGTGGTCACGACAAGAAAGTCCCAGTTCACGGCGGATAGAAACACAGCCGCAACAGTGCGGCCGGCGCGGACCGGGAGAGGTCCGCGCCGGCCGGGGCGATGGAGGTGTCAGGAGACGGTGAGCGCGGCGTCGTCCACGACGAAGCTGGTCTGCAGCGAGGAGTCCTCGGTGCCGGTGAACTTCAGCGTCACGGTCTGCCCGGCGAAGGCCGACAGGTCGAAGGACTTCTGCACGTAGCCGCTCGCGGCGTTCGCGTTCGAGTAGGTGGCCAGGGTGGTCGAGCCAGCCGCGACGGTCAGCTTGTCGTAGGCGGTGCTGCCGGTCTCGGCGGTGTCCACGTGCAGCCAGAAGGTGAAGGTCGCCTTGCAGCCGGCCGGGATCGACACGGTCTGCGAGACCGAGTCGGTGTGGGCGGAGCCGTAGCCGTCCATCCACGCCTTCCAGGAGCCGCCGTGCGCGGCCTCGGAGGCGCTGTTGTCGACGACGCCGGAGGAGGCCGTCCACGGCGCGGCGGTGCCGGTCTCGAAGCCGGCGTTGCCGAGCAGCTGGGCGGAGGTGCAGCCGCCGGTGGGCGGCGGGGTGGTGCCGCCGAGCAGGGCGGTGGTCAGCGAGTCGGCGACCGGGGTGCCCCAGCCGGTGACCTGGTCGTAGCCGGTCTTGGTGGAGAAGTCCTGGTTCTTGCCGGTGGTGACGTCGTGCAGCACGGTGCCGTAGCTGCTGGAGTTGGCCAGCGAGTAGAGCTTCGGGTTGGCCTCGCCGAGCACGGCCTGGCCGGCCGCCTTGGCCTTCTGGTTGAACAGCGCGGTGTAGCCGGACCACAGCGGGGCCGCGGCGGAGGTGCCGCCGTAGACCTGCCAGCCGCCCGTGGTGTAGATCGCGAAGCCGCTCGCCGGGTCGGCGTTGGAGGCGATGTCCGGCACGGTGCGCATGGTGCCGGTGACGCCGGTGCCGGTCTGCCAGCTCGGCTTGGCGAACTGGGTGGAGACGCCGCCGCCCGCGGTGCTCCAGGCGCTCTCCGAGGAGTACGCGTTGCCGCTCACCTTGAGGTTGGTGCCGCCGACGCCGGTGTTGTACGGGCTGGACGCCGGGAAGTCGACCGCCTTCACGGTGGAGCCGCTGGTCGAGCGGGTGCAGTCGCGGGAGCCGTCGTCGCCGGAGGCCGAGAAGATCGAGATGCCCTGGGCGGCGGCCTGCTTGAAGGAGTTGTTCACCGCGGTCATCGAGGACGCGGTGGTGTCCGGCTCGCAGGAGCCCCAGGAGATCGAGATGACCGAGACCCGGTTCTCCGAGACGATCTGGGCGGCCATGTCGATCTCGCCCTGGTCGCTGTTGGGGGCCTCGTAGACCAGCTGGGTGGCCTTCGGGGCGACACCGCGGACGATCTCGCTGTCCAGCTCGACCTCGCCCTGGCCGTCGCCCGGCTTGGCGTCGTAGTTGGCGCCGTCCACCGAGACGGTGGAGACCGCCGGGCCGGTCAGGCCGTACTGGCTGTCGTAGGTGCGCAGGTTGGTGGAGCTGTAGCCGTCGAACTCCCAGAGGGCGACGGTCGTGCCGGTGCCGTCCGCGCCGACCTTGTCGAGCCGGTAGGCGCCGTCGTACTGCGCCGGACCGAAGCCGCTCGGCGTCGCGTGGGGGGCGGCCGCCTTCGGCTTGACGGCGCGTGAGGTGCGCACGGTGTGGTTGTCGAGGCCGGAGACACCCTCGACCGTGCCGGCCAGCTCGGCCGGCACGCTGGCCGCCGCGTCGTTGGCGAAGAAGGTGCGCCCGCCCTGCTGCGGGTCGCTGTACGAGCTCTCGTGGGTGCCGAAGGCCTTCGCGACCTGCGCCGCGGTGCCGCGGACGTTCACCACCTGGCGGTTGGCGCTCACCGAGTCGACCGTCAGGCCCTGGCCGGTGAGGTAGGCGCGGACCTTCGCCACGTCCGCCTCGGTCGGGCCGTACAGCGCGGTGAACTGCGCCGGCGTCAGGTAGCGGCCGTACTCCGGGGTGCCGGGCGTGCTGACCGCCTTCAGGAAGCGGTCGAGGTCGGCGGTGTTGCGCAGCTTCAGGTTCACCGAGACGGACATCGTCCGGTCGGCGGGCAGGTCGCCCTGCTTCTGCGAGCGGGCCACCGCCGGGGTCACGGTGTTCGGCAGGGCCACCCGGGAGGTGGCCTGCGGGGTCGGCGCGGCCTGGGCGGTGGAGACGCCCAGCGAAACCACGGTCAGGGGCAGGACGGCTATGGCCGCGGAAAGAGCGAGCGAGCGGGGTCGCACGGGGTCCTCCGGAAGGTGTGGGGCGTTCCGGGTTCGAAAACGCTTGCACGAAGTTCCCAGAAAGCACCCAGGAATGGGCCCATGCGGCAGCAATCGCTTGCTAAAAAACAGTCAAGTGTGGAATTCGGATCCATCAACAGAATGGATGTGAATTCATACAGTGAATGGCGTCCGGCGGCGCCGCACTACACTCGGCGGCATGGCTGACCCCCGCGACCCGCGACCGCTGATCGGCGAACCGCTCGCCCTCGATCTGCTGAACACCCGCTGGCGCGACGCCGGGCAGCAGGACCTCCTGACCGACCTCGACGGCTACCGCATCTGGCTCTCCTCGGCCGGCCTCGCCGACCGCTGCCCCGCCGACGAGACCTCGCTGACCGCGGTGAAGGCCGCCCGCAGCGCCCTCGACCTGCTCGTGGCCGACCCCGGCTCGGCCGAGGGCGCCGCCGCACTGAACGCCGTCCTCGCGCACGGCAGACTCCGGCACAGCCTCGGCCCGGACGGCCCCGCCGAGGCCGCCGAGGCCGACCCGCCGCAGCAGCTCGCCGCCTGGCTCGCCGCCGACGACTACCTCTCGCTGCTGCGCCGGGGCGCGCACCGCATCAAGCAGTGCGCACACCCGGCGTGCATTCTGCACTTCTTCGACACATCGCAGAACGGGCGCCGGCGGTGGTGCTCGATGGCGCTCTGCGGGAACCGCTCGAAAGCCGCCCGCCATTACGAGCGGACGGCCGGCGGGCGCACGGGCACGCTCTGAGGGACTCCCGTCCGGGAACGACTCCCTACGGCTGGGTGGGACGGCCGAGCAGTGCGGTGAGGGCGGCGCGGACCTCGGTGCGGGTGGGGTCGACCGCGGCCCAGGCCGCGTAGCCGTCCGGGCGGACCAGCAGGACGGTGTCGCGCAGCTTGCCGTGCGGGTCGGCGGGGGCCGCCGTCACCACCCGGCCGGCCCACTGGTCGGTGTACGGCTGCTCGTCGTTGGAGACCAGCACCGCGCGGCCGCCGCGCAGCGCCTCGTACAGCCGCGGCGCGCCCCCGGGCTCGTCCACCGCCAGCCGCAGGTCGGGGATGCGCCGGCCGACCAGCGGGTGCGCCTCCCCGGCCGGCGGGTACGCCACCGCGAGGCCGGAGACCGCCCGCGCGCCGAACCGGGTGAGCGGGCCGAGCCGGTCCGCCGCCGCGGTCAGCACCCCGCCCGCCACCCGGGCCGGCAGGGACTGCGCCAGCGCCACCCGGATCAGCGCGCCCGAGCTGCGCAGCACGGCCTTCCCGACCGGGTGGCGCTCGCTCTGGTAGGTGTCGAGCAGGGCGTCCGGCGCCCAGCCCTGCACCGCGCCGACGAGCTTCCAGCCCAGGTTGGCGGCGTCCTGGAGACCGGTGTTCATGCCCTGGCCGCCGGCCGGCGAGTGGCAGTGCGCCGCGTCGCCGGCGAGGAAGACCCGGCCGGAGCGGTAGGTCGGCACCTGCCGCTCGTCGCTGTGGAAGCGGGAGGACCAGCGGACGTCGTGGAGTCCGTGGTCGGTGCCCAGCACCGCGCGCAGCAGCCCGGTGAGCTCGGCCGGGTCCACCGGGGCGGCGTCCGGCAGGCTGCGGTGCCGGTCCCAGGCGATCACCCGGTACCAGCCGTCGCCGAACGGCGCGACGAAGGCGAAGCCCGCCTCGTTCGCGCCGACCGTGAGGACCTCCTCCGGCGCCTTCTCCAGCCGGGCGTCCGCGAGCATCACCGAGTCCACCACCGAGGTGCCCGGGAAGGGCAGGCCCAGCAGGTCGCGGACGGTGCTGTGCACGCCGTCCGTGCCGACCGCGTAGGCGGCCCGGTACGAGGCGGTGCCGCCGTCCTCGCGGACGTCCAGGCGCACCCCGGCGGCGTCCTGCCGCAGCCCCACCACCTCGGCGCCCCGGCGGATCACCGCGCCGGCCTTCAGCGCCCGCTCCTGCAGCAGCCGCTCGGTGTTCGACTGCGGGGTGATCAGCACGAAGGGGAAGCGGGTCGGCAGGTCGCCGAGCTCCACCCGGACCTTGCCGAACAGCCGCAGCGAGGACAGCGGTGTCCCGGTCGCGATCAGGTCGTCGGCCAGCCCTCTGGCGTCCAACTGCTCCAGGGTCCGGGCGTGCACCGCGAACGCCCGGGTCAGGTTGGACTCGGCGCCGCGCTTCTCCAACACCGTCACCCGGACCCCCGCCGCCGCCAGGTCGCCGGCCAGCAGCAGGCCGGTGGGGCCTGCGCCGACGACCACGACATCGGAGTCGAGCTGCCTGTCAGCCATGTGTCATCTCCCGTTGGTGGTACGGCGAGCGGGCTGCGCGGTTCTCAGTCCGCTCTCACCCTCCCATCATCCCGGGCCCATCAGCCGCTGTGAGCCTCTTTGGCATGACAGAGCCCGCAACGATCCTGGCCGACACCCCTCCGGGCGGTGGCACGGTACGGACGAGCCTGGTCGAGGTGGTCGTCCCGGTCTACAACGAGGAGCACACCCTGGAGCGGTGTGTCCGGCGGCTGCACGCCTACCTCTCCGAGACCTTCCCCTACCCCTACCGGATCACCGTCGCCGACAACGCCTCCACCGACGGCACCTGGCAGGTCGCGACCGCCCTCGCCGAGGAGATCCCCCAGGTCACCGCCGTCCACCTGGACCTCAAGGGCCGCGGCCGCGCGCTGCGGCAGGTCTGGGGCGACAGCGACGCCGACGTCGTCGCCTACATGGACGTCGACCTCTCCACCGGTCTGGAGGCCTTCCTGCCGCTGGTGGCGCCGCTGCTCTCCGGCCACAGCGACCTCGCCATCGGCAGCCGGCTGCACCGCGGCTCGGCGGTCGTGCGCGGGCCCAAGCGGGAGTTCATCTCCCGCACCTACAACCTGCTGCTGCGGGCGACCATGGCGGCCAAGTTCTCCGACGCCCAGTGCGGCTTCAAGGCGGGCCGCACCGCGGTGGTGAAGCAGCTGCTGGGCGAGGTCGAGGACAACGCCTGGTTCTTCGACACCGAGCTGCTGCTGCTCGCCGAGCGGTCCGGGATGCGGATCCACGAGGTCCCGGTGGACTGGGTGGACGACCCGGACAGCCGGGTGGACATCGTCCGCACCGCCCTCGACGACCTCCGGGGCATGGCCAGGGTCGCCCGCCGCTCGCTGTCCGGCGCCGGCGTGGTGCAGCCGCCCGAGCGGCCCGGGCAGGACCGGCTGCCGCCGGGCCTCGGCTGGCAGCTCGCGAGCTTCGCCGTGGTCGGCACGGTGTCCACGCTCGCCTACGTGCTGCTCTACCTGGGGATGCGTCAACTGGTGCCGGCGCTGGCCGCCAACTTCCTGGCGCTGGCCGTCACCGCGGTGTTCAACACCGCCGCGAACCGCCGCTTCACCTTCGGGGTGACGGGCCGTCGGGACGCGCTCAAGCACCAGATCGAGGGCGGGATCGCCTTCGTCATCGGGCTGGTGCTCAGCAGCGGGGCGATCGCCCTGCTCGGGGCGGCCGCCCCGGCCGCCGGGCACTCCGCCGAGCTGGCCGCCCTGGTCGCCGCCAACGCGCTGGCCACGCTGGTGCGCTTCGTGCTGCTGCGGGTCTGGGTGTTCAACCCGCGGCGGGCCCGCCGGTGAGGCGGCGGGCCGGGGAAGGCCGGCGGCCCGCCCCCGCGGTGCGGGAGCGGGCCGCCGGACCGTGCCGGACGCCGGATCAGCCGTGCCGGCGGACCTCCACCGTGCGGAACCGGCCGGCGACGAACGCGCCGTCGCAGTAGGCCGAGTTGGCGGCCGGGTTGGCACCCGTGCCGTGCAGGTCGGAGAAGGCGGCGGTCTGGTTGACGTAGACCCCGCCGGTGAGGTTCAGCGAGAGCGAGACGCCGGAGTCCAGGCAGGCCTGGACCAGGGCCTGCTCCACCTCGGGGGAGGTGGTGTAGGCGCCGACGGTCATCGCGCCCTGCTCGCGGACGCTGCGGCGCAGCAGCTCGATGCCGGCCGCGGTGTTCTCCACCGCGACGGTGAAGGAGATCGGGCCGAACTGCTCGCCCAGGAAGGCCGCCCGGTCGTCCGGCTTGTCGGCGTCGGCCTTGACCAGGGCGGGCGTGCGGATGGTCGCGCCGGGGAACTCGGCGGAGGTCACCGGCCGCGGGGCGAGCGCGAGTTCGCCGAACTCGCCGCCGGCGGCCTGAGCGGTGCGCTGCAGCACGCCCGGGTTGACCACCGCGCCGAGGATGGCGGCCGCGCGGGCGTCGTCCGAGAGCAGCCCGTCGACGGCGGCCGCGAGGTCGGCGACCACCTCGTCGTAGGACTTGTCGCCCTGGTCGGTGGCGATGCCGGTGCGCGGGATCAGCAGGTTCTGCGGGGTGGTGCACATCTGGCCGCTGTACAGGGACAGCGAGAAGGCCAGGTTGTTCAGCATGCCCCGGTAGTCGTCGGTCGAGTCGACCAGCACGGTGTTGACGCCGGCCTTCTCGGTGTAGACGAGGGCCTGGCGGGCGTTGTCCTCCAGCCAGTCGCCGAAGGAGGTCGAGCCGGTGTAGTCGATGACCTTGACCTCGGGGCGGACGGCCAGCACCTGTGCGGCGGTGCCGCCCTCGTGCTCGGCGGCCAGGCACACCGTGTTGGGGTCGAAGCCGGCCTCGGCGAGCACCTCGCGGGCGATCCGGACGGTCAGCGCCAGCGGCAGCACGGCGCGCGGGTGCGGCTTGACCAGCACCGCGTTGCCGGTGGCCAGCGAGGCGAACAGGCCGGGGAAGCCGTTCCAGGTCGGGAAGGTGTTGCAGCCGATCAGCAGCGCGGTGCCGCGCGGCACCACGGTGAACTCCTTGACCATCTGCAGCGGCTCGCGCTTGCCCTGCGGCTTCGTCCAGCCGGCGCTCTGCGGCAGCCGGGTCTGCTCGGCGTAGGCGTAGGCGACGGCCTCCAGGCCGCGGTCCTGGGCGTGCGGGCCGCCGGCCTGGAAGGCCATGCCGAAGGCCTGGCCGGTGGTGTGCATCACCGCGTGCGCGAACTCGTGCGAGCGGGCGTTGATCCGGGCCAGGATCTCCAGGCAGACCGCCGCGCGGGCCGCCGGGCCGGCCGCCGCCCACGCCGGGCGGGCCGCCTCCAGCGCCGCGATCAGCGCGCCGGGCTCGGTGTGCGGGTAGCTGACGCCGAGCTCGATGCCGTACGGGGAGGTCTCGCCGCCGACCAGGTCGCCGTCGGTGGGCTGGCCCTCGACCGCGAACACGCTGCCGAGCAGGGCGTCGAAGGCCGCCTTGCCGTCCTCGGCGCCGGTCTCGCCGTACGCCTTGGGGAACTCGGGGTAGGGCGACCAGTAGTCGCGCTCGGCCATCGCGGTGAGCGCGCGGTCGAGGGTGTCCTGGTGGCGTTCGATCAGGTCGGCGACCTTGGGGTCGGGGGTCGCAGCAGCCATGGTGCGCTCCTCACAGGGGCGGGCGGGACACCCCAAAGAGTAACCGAACGATCGGTCGGGACAAGAGGGCGCGGCCGCCCGCCGCCCGGCCGCCTCCGCGGTTACGGAATGCCCAGCTCGAAGATCACGTAGCCGGCGTACCAGCCGGACGCGACGCCGGCCACGCCCAGCACCACCGCCAGCGACGGCAGGCTGAGCCGCCGCAGCCCGAGCGCCACCGGGATCGTCAGCGGGAACACCGGCAGCACGAAGCGGGAGAGCGTGCCGAACATCTGCTGGCTGCCCAGCGCCAGCACCAGCGTCCCCAGCGTGTAGACCACCAGCACCAGCGGCGGCCGCCGGGACAGGAACGGCACCAGCAGGCAGGGCAGCGCGAACAGCACCAGGACGGCGACCAGGTCCTCGGTCGGGTACGGGAAGAGGTAGGCGGTCTCGCCGACCAGGATGTTGGAGACGGCCGTGCTCGTGTACGAGCCCCAGTCGAAGAAGTGCAGCCAGCCGTAGCGCTGCAGGGTGAGGTAGCCGTCCAGGTGCCCCATCCGCCAGCCCACCCAGCCGATGTAGCCGAAGAAGCTCAGCGGCGGCAGCAGGATCGCCGTCAGCGGCCCGGCCACGCCCTCCTCCCGGCGCCGGAACAGCGCGACGGCGGCGGAGAGCGCGACACCGGCGATCAGCGTCATCGAGGTCGGCCGGCTCAGCCCCGCGACGAAGGCCACCAGCGCGGCCTGCGACCACTGCCGGGTGATCGTGAAGTAGCAGGCCCACGAGGCCAGCGCCACGAACAGCGACTCCGTGTACACCGCCCACTCGACGCCCGCCCCGGGGAAGGCGCCCCAGACCGCCGCGGCGATCACACCGGCCCGCCTGCCGCCGAGGTGCGCCGCCACCGCGTAGATGCCGGCCGCGGCCACGAAGGAGGAGACCACCGAGACGAGCATGCCCGCGCCGTACAGCCCGAGGCCGGTGCCGTCCGACACCAGCCGGACGAGGCCCGGGTACAGCGGGAAGAACGCCGAGGAGTCCTGGTGGACGGGGAAGAACCCGCCCGGGTCCGGTATCAGCTTGGGGTCGTAGCCGATCTCCGCGATCTGCCGGTACCACCAGCCGTCCCAGGAGCCGACCACGTCCCACGGGTGCGCGCCGCCGCCGAACCGCGGCGACTGCTCGCGGAACTTGCCGGACGACTCCAGCAGCATCATGAAGACGGCGAAACCGATCAGCTTGACCGCGCCGAACAGCCCGAGCGCCGGTCCGAAGCGCGCCGCCGCCGAGCCGAACGCGCCGCGCAGCGGCTGCGGGGGCCGCCGGTCGCCGCGGTCCTCCGCACCGGCCGGCACCGGATCGGCGCCCACCGGGTCGGCGGCGGGCCGCTGACGCGGCACCGCGGTGTCAGGTATCGCGCTCATGGACGTCGGTCCTCCGTCGCCGGTCACCCCGCCGCATGCGGGTGGCGCGGCGGAGTCTACCGCCAGCCCCCGAGCGCCCCGAAGGCCCGCGGCCGGCCGGTCGGGGCACCCTCGCGGGCACGCCCCGGGCCGGCCGCGGGCGGGGCGTCAGGAGTACCAGACCTGGTCGGGGTTGCCGTTGCAGTCCCACTGCACGGCGATGGTGCCGTTCGCGGTGTCGCCGCCGTAGACGCCCAGGCACTTGCCGGAGTTGCGGTTGATCAGGTGGGCGGCGCCGTTGCCGACCGAGTCGATGTACCACTGCTGGTCGGGGTTGCCGTTGCAGTCCCACTGGACCGCCACGGCGCCGTTCTTCTGGTCCATCCCGTAGACGCCGAGGCACTTGCCGGAATTCGCGTTGGTGATGGTGTAGTAGCCGCCGCCGACGCCGGAGTAGCTCCAGCGCTGGTCGGCATTGCCGTTGCAGTCCCACTGGACGGCGTCCGTGCCGTTGTCCGTCGACATCCCGTAGACGCCGAGGCACTTGCCCGAGCTGGCGGGGTGCAGCTGGCCGCTGACCAGCGCGGACGCGGTCGGGGCGGTCGCCATGGCGGCACCGCCGGCGAGCACCAGACCGGCCGAGAGGGTGGCGGCGCGCCGCATCCAGTTCGTCATGGAAGAGCCTTTCCGGTGATGGTTTGAAAGAAATACTGAAGGACCCGTTCCGGATATTCCGGTTCGTCTACGTCCCCCCGAGAAATGGACCCTATGCGGCCCTGTGGGGGCGTAACACCGGAATTCAGGCCAGCCTGCCGGCCGTTCGGGTAGGCGCCCGTCCTGCGGTCCCGTCGGCCGCCGTCGCCGCCACCCCGCGCGGAGGCGGCACCCGGCCGCCGGGGATACTCGTGCCCATGGCCGAGAACACCCCCCGTACCGCCTACACCGTCGAATCGCTGCTCGCCGTGACGGTCCGGGTCTTCAACGAGCGCGGGTACGACGGCACCTCGATGGAGGACCTCTCCCGGGCCGCCGGGATCTCCAAGTCCTCGATCTACCACCACGTCCGCGGCAAGGAGGAACTGCTGCGGCTGGCCGTCGGGCGCGCCCTGGACGCCCTCTTCGGCATCCTGGAGGAGCCCGCCGCCGAGACCGGCAAGCCGGTGGACCGGCTGGAGCACGTGGTGCGCCGCACCACCGAGGTGCTCCTCTCCGAACTCCCCTACGTGACCCTGCTGCTGCGGGTCCGCGGCAACACCGCCACCGAGCAGTGGGCGCTGGAGCGCCGCCGCGACTTCGACCACCGGGTCGCCGAACTGCTCAGGGCCGCGGTCGCCGCCGGCGAACTGCGGTCGGACGTCGAGCCCCGGCTGGCCACCCGGCTGCTCTTCGGCATGATCAACTCCATCGTGGAGTGGTACCGGCCCGGCACCCGCGGGGCGGACGGCGTCGCCGACGCCGTCGCCCACCTCGCCTTCGACGGCCTCCGCGCGCGGTAGAGGGCCCACCCAGGGGCCACTGGGCCGGCCTCCCAGGGCGGCTGCCCCTCGGGGGTCCTGTCTCAGGCGTCCGGGGGGACTTGGTCGCTCTCCTCGAAGACCAGCATGGTCTGGGTGCCCAGGACGTCCGGGATCGCCTGGATGCGGTTGAGCACCAGCTCCCGCAGGGCCCGGTTGTCGGCGGTGTGCACCAGCATCAGCACGTCGTACTCGCCGCCGACCAGCGCGATGTGCGCGACCCCGGGCAGCCCCAGCAACTGTTCGCGGATCGTCCGCCAGGAGTTCTGGACGATCTTCAGCGTGATGTAGGCGGACGCGCCCTGCCCGGACTTCTCGTGGTCCACCCGCGCGGTGAAGCCGCGGATGACGCCCTCCTCGACCATCCTGGAGATCCGGGCGTAGGCATTGGCCCGGGAGACGTGCACCCGCTCGGCCACCGAGCGGATCGAAGCGCGGCCGTCCTGCTGCAGCAGCCGCAGGATCGCACGGTCGACACGGTCGAGCCTGGACGTCTGTTCAGCCGACATGGCCCCCCACCCTCCCTGATTGGACGTGCTGCCTCCAGTCGACCGCCGATCGGGCCGATTGTCCACCACCCTGTCGCACATCTGGTCAAGATGAACAGACAACCGAACAATCGGTAGGGAGCCCCCACCACTCCGGAGGTGCCCCGAGATGACCGTTCTCGACCACCGACACCAGGCAGCCGCCGTACCCGGCTGGCTGCCCGGTGCCACCGCCCCGCGGACCGACCCCGCCCCGCTGCTGCCGGACGACTCCCCCTTCCGTGTCCTGGGCACCCCGGCACTGGAGAAGACCGACCCGGCCCTGCTGCGCGAGCTGTACCGGCGCCTGGTCGTCGGCCGCCGCTACAACCAGCAGGCCACCACCCTCACCAAGCAGGGCCGCCTCGCCGTGTACCCGGCCACCACCGGCCAGGAGGCCTGCGAGGTCGCCGCCGCGATGGCGCTGCGCGAGCAGGACTGGCTGTTCCCCAGCTACCGCGACACCCTCGCCGTGGTCGCCCGCGGCGTGGACCCGCTGGAGGCCCTCACCCTGCTGCGCGGCAACGCCCACACCGGCTACGACCCGCGCGCCACCCGTACCGCCCCGCTCTCCACCCCGCTCGCCACCCAGGCCCCGCACGCGGTGGGCCTCGCCCACGCGGCCCGGCTGGCCGGCGACCCGGTCGTCGCGCTCGCCATGCTCGGCGACGGCGGCACCAGCGAGGGCGACTTCCACGAGGCGCTGAACTTCGCCGCGGTGCTGAACGCCCCGGTCGTGTTCCTCGTCCAGAACAACGGCTACGCGATCTCCGTCCCGCTCACCCAGCAGTCCGCCGCCCCGACCCTGGCCCACAAGGCGGTCGGCTACGGCATGCCGGGCCGACTGGTCGACGGCAACGACGCCCCCGCCGTGCACGCCGTCCTCACCGAGGCGTTCGAGCGGGCCCGCAGCGGCGGCGGCCCGACCCTCGTCGAGGCGCTCACCTACCGCGTCGAGGCGCACACCAACGCCGACGACGCCACCCGCTACCGGACGGACGACGAGGTCGCCGCCTGGCGTGAGCACGACCCGATCCTGCTGATGGAGCGCCACCTGCGTCCGCTCGGCGTCCTCGACGACACCCTCGTCCAGGAGGCCGCCGACGAGGCCGAGGCGCTGGCCGCCCGGATGCGCGCCGAGTTCCACGAGGACCCGCAGCTCGACCCGATGTCGCTCTTCGCCCACGTCTACGCCGAGCCCACGCCGCAGCTGCGCGAGCAGGCCGCCCAGCTCGCCGCCGAACTGGCCGCCGAGGCCGAGGTGCACCACTGATGACGACAGTTGTCTCCGCCCGCACCAGCACCATGGCGCAGGCGCTCAACGCGGCCCTGCGCGACGCCATGCAGGCCGACCCGACCGTGCACGTCATGGGCGAGGACGTCGGCAGGCTCGGCGGTGTCTTCCGGATCACCGACGGCCTGACCGCCGAGTTCGGCCCGGACCGCTGCCTGGACACCCCGCTCGCCGAGGCCGGCATCCTCGGCACCGCGGTCGGCATGGCCATGTACGGCCTGCGCCCGGTCGTGGAGATGCAGTTCGACGCCTTCGCCTACCCGGCGCTGGAGCAGCTGTTCTCGCACGTCGCCAAGATGCGCAACCGCACCGCCGGCAAGCTGCCGCTGCCGATCACCGTCCGCGTCCCCTACGGCGGCGGCATCGGCGGCGTCGAGCACCACAGCGACTCCTCCGAGGCGTACTACGTCCAGACCCCCGGTCTGCACGTGGTCACCCCGGCCACCGTCCACGACGCCTACGGCCTGCTCCGCGAGGCCATCGCCTCCGACGACCCGGTCGTCTTCCTGGAGCCCAAGCGGCTCTACTGGGGCAAGTCCGAGTGGGACCCGGCGGCGCCCGTCGAGCCGATCGGCAAGGCCGTGCTGCGCCGCACCGGCCGCTCCGCCGTGCTGATCACCTACGGGCCCTCGCTGCCGGTCTGTCTGGAGGCCGCCGAGGCCGCCAAGGCCGAGGGCTGGGACCTCGCGGTGCTCGACCTGCGCTCGCTCGTCCCCTTCGACGAGGAGACCGCCTGCGAGGTCGTCCGGTCGGTCGGCCGCGCCGTCGTCGTCCACGAGGCCACCGGCTTCGCCGGCCCGGGCGCGGAGATCGCCGCCCGGCTCACCGAGAAGTGCTTCCACCACCTGGCCGCCCCCGTGCTGCGGGTCAGCGGCTTCGACATCCCCTACCCGGCGCCGATGCTGGAGCACCACCACCTGCCCGGGGTGGACCGGATCCTGGACGCGGTCGCCCGGCTGCAGTGGGAGGAGTGACTGTGATGCCCGTCGTCCGCGAGTTCACCCTGCCCGACCTCGGCGAGGGTCTCACCGGGGCCGAGGTCGTGCGGTGGATGGTCGAGGTCGGTGAGGTCATCGCCGTCGACCAGCCGGTGGTCGAGGTGGAGACCGCCAAGGCCGTGGTGGAGGTGCCCTGCCCGTACGGCGGCGTGGTCACCGCCCTGTTCGGCGAGGTCGGCGAGGAGGTGCCGGTCGGTGCCCCGCTGGTGACCGTCGCGGTCTCCGGCAGCGGCGGCACCGGTGCGGCGGACTCCGCCGCGGCGCCCGCGGGCGGCCCCGGCGAGCCGGTGGAGCGCCCGCTGGTCGGCTACGGCGTCGCCGAGTCGCGCGGCAGCCGCCGGGCCCGGGTCCGGGCCGCCGCGGCCGCGTCCGTCCCGGCGCCCGCTCCCGTCCCGGTGGCCGTTCCGGCCGCCCCGGCACCGGCCGCCCCGGCACCGGCAGCCCCGGCACCGGTCGCGGCGGCCGTCCCGGCCGTGGTGCCGGTGATCTCGCCGCTGGTCCGCCGGATGGCCCGGGACCACGGCATCGACCTGGCCGCCCTGGCCGGCAGCGGTCCGGACGGCCTCATCATGCGTGCGGACGTCCAGCGCGCGGTGGACACCGCCGCGGCCGCGCCCGTCGCGACCGCGCCGGTCGCGGCACCGGCCGACCGGGACGCCGAGGTGATCCCGCTGCGCGGTCTGCGGCGCACCATCGCCGAGAAGCTCGGCCGCAGCCACCGGGAGATCCCGGCCGCCACCTGCTGGGTGGACGCCGACGCCACCGAACTGATGGCACTGCGCGCCCAGTTGAACCGTGCCCCCGGTCCCAAGGTCAGCGTGCTGGCGCTGCTCGCCCGGATCTGCACGGCCGCGCTGGAGCGCTTCCCCGAGCTGAACTCCAGCGTCTCGCCGGACGGTTCGCAGATCCTCCGGCACCGGGTGGTGCACCTCGGCTTCGCCGCGCAGAGCGACCGCGGTCTGGTCGTCCCGGTGGTCCGCGACGCCCACCTGCTCGGCACCGAGAAGCTCACCGCCGAGCTCGCCCGGCTCACCGAGTCGGCCCGGGCCGGTTCGCTCACCCCGGCCGAACTCACCGGCGGCACCTTCACCCTGAACAACTACGGGGTCTTCGGGGTGGACGGCTCCACGCCGATCCTCAACCACCCGGAGGCGGCGATGCTCGGCGTCGGCCGGATCACGCCGAAGCCGTGGGTGCACGAGGGCGAGCTCGCCGTCCGGCAGGTCACCCAGCTGTCGTTCACCTTCGACCACCGGGTCTGCGACGGCGGTACGGCCGGCGGCTTCCTGCGCTTCGTCGCGGACTGCGTCGAGCAGCCGGGACTGCTGCTGCGCACGCTGTAGCCGTTCGCCGGCGTCTGCGCATCGCCTCCGACCCGCACCGGGCCGGGCTCCTGTCGGGGCCCGGCCCGTCGGCGTTCCCGGCGCGCGGATGCAGGAGGGCGCTCGACGTCCCGCGGGCGCCCGGTCACGGGCGCCCGGGCGCGCACCGGGGGACGAGGGGCGCGAGTTGCGCGAGACTAGCGCGTCCCGCGGTCGTGTGTCCGGGGTTCCGTTGATTCGTGGGACGAGCATCCGTGCCGTGCCAGTCTGCTGAGGGCGTCAGCAGAGAGAAACCAGCCGCGTGGCTGCAGGGCGACCGGAAGCGAAACGATTCTCTTGGGTACTCGTCATGTCGCATTGAAGGCACGTCCGCTGCGGGTCAGAGCAGGCTCGGGCTCCGCCGGACCGTCCGCCGTTCCGGGGCTGGCCCCGGCCGAATCCACCGCCACCCCCACCCCCGCCGTCCCGGACTCCACGGCCGACACCCTGCCCGTCCCCGTGGCGCCCGTCCCGGTGGCCCCCGCCCCCGTGGCGCCCGTCCCGGTGGCCCCCGCCCCCGCGGCAC
>NZ_JBEYFP010000074.1:0-18196 GCF_040634455.1 Kitasatospora sp. NPDC007106 | reverse complement strand
CCGCCGCGGGCACGCGGCGCGGCTGTTCGAGGCGCTGGCCCAGGACGCGCCCGGGCCCGCCGACGCCCTGGCCGCCTGCGGACTCGCCGACGCCGCCGCACCGACCGCCGTGACCGCCAGGATCGACGGCGCCCCCGCGGGCTGGGCCTGCGCGGCGCTGGCCGAGGCGCTGCACGGGACGGGGGAGCCGTTCGCCGCCGCTCCGGACCGCCAGGGCGGCGCCTGCGCCCTCACCGCCGCCGCACCGGCCGAGACCACCCGCGCGCTACGGGCCGCGCTGCCCCGGCTGCAGTCCCGGCTGACCGGGCGGCGGACCCTGCGGGCGGGCGTCGGACCGGCGGCGGCCGGCGGCGGTGCGGACGCGCTGCGCGGGGCACTGGTGCAGGCCGCGTACGCGCTGGAGTCCGCCCCTGCCGGCACGGTGGCCAGCAGCGCGGAGACCGATTCGCTGGCGGCGCTGCTGCTCGGCACCCCGCCGGAGGTCCGGGCCGCGTTCCACCACCGGCTGCTCGCCCCGCTGGCCGCCCACGACCGGGCGAACGCCGTGTCGCTGCTGGGCACGCTGGACGCCTTCCTGGCGCACGACTGCTCCTGGACGCGCACCGCGGAGGCGCTCCACCTGCACGTCAACACCGTGCACTACCGGCTGCGCCGGATCGAGGAGCTCACCGGCCGGAGCCTCGCCCGGCTGCAGGACCGCCTCGACCTCCGCGCCGCCCTGCTCTGCGCGCCCGCAGCCGGTCCGGACCGGGCCCCGGCCGCCCGCCCCCGGGCCGCCGCGGGTGCGAGGCGCCGCTGAGGACGGCCGGGGGGCCGCGTCAGTCGGTGCGGGGGCGCAGCCGGGCGGCGACGGTGCCGAGGCTGTCGGCGAGGCCGGTGAGCTGGGCGGGGGTGAGGACGTCGATGAGCGCCTCGCGGACGGCGGCGACGTGGCCGGGGGCGGCGGCGCGCAGCGCCTCCCAGCCCTGGTCGGTGATCTCGGCGAAGACGCCGCGGACGTCGCTGGGGCAGGAGCGCCGGGAGACCAGGCCGCTGCGTTCGAGTTGGCCGACCTGGTAGGTGAGGCCGCTCTTGGAGGTGAGGAGGCGGTCGGCGAGGTCGGTCATCCGCAGCGAGCCGTCGGGGGCGGCGGAGAGCTGGACGAGGATCTCGTACTGGGTGTGGGAGAGGCCGGCGTCCTCCTTGAGCTGGCGTTCGAGGTGGCGGGCGACGAGGTTGGTGGCGGCGACGAAGCCGCGCCAGGCGGCCATCTCGTTCTCGTTCAGCCAACGGGGTTCGTCCATGGGTCGATCGTACCGTGGTTGTTCAAATTTGAATGAGGGTGTACCGTCGACACCAGGTGGTTAAAATTTGAACCACTGGTGACAGGCCACGGAGGACGACCACCATGAGCACCGCAGCCCCCGGGCGCATGCCCACCCTCTACCTCTCGCACGGCGCGCCGCCGCTCGCCGACGACCCGGTCTGGCCCGGTCAGCTCGCCGCATGGTCCGCCGACCTGCCCAGGCCCACCGCGATCCTCATGGTCTCCGCGCACTGGGAGGAGGCCCCGCTCGCGCTGGGCGCCACCACCACCGTCCCGCTGGTCTACGACTTCTGGGGCTTCCCCGAGCACTACTACCGGGTGCAGTACGCGGCGCCCGGCGCGCCCGCCCTCGCGGACGGCGTGCGCAAGCTGCTGCGCACCGCCGGCATGCCGGTGCAGGACATCCCGGACCGCGGCCTCGACCACGGCGCGTACGTGCCGCTGGTGGAGATGTTCCCGGACGCGGACGTCCCGGTGCTGCAGGTGTCGCTGCCCACCCTCGACCCGCAGCGGCTGATGGAGATCGGCCGCAGGCTCGCCCCGCTGCGCGACGAGGGCGTGCTGATCGTGGGCAGCGGCTTCTTCACCCACAACCTGCGGGCGCTCAGCACCGACGGCCGGGTCTCCTCGGTGATGGCCGAGTTCGACGACTGGGGCCGCCGCGCCCTGGAGGCGAAGGACGTGGACGCGCTGCTCGACTTCGAGCACAAGGCGCCGGCCGGCCGCTTCGCCCACCCGCGCACCGAGCACTTCGCCCCGCTGTTCGTGACCCTGGGCGCCGGCGAGGCCGAGCTCGGCACCCAGCGCAGCGTGATCGACGGCTTCTGGATGGGTCTGGCCAAGCGCTCGGTGCAGATCGGCTGAACGCCGCACCCGGCCCGACGGCCCCTCAGTGGGCGCAGGTGAAGCGCTCGCCGAGGTGCCGGGGCTGCTCGATCTCGTCGACCAGGGCGACCGCGAAGTCGGGGATGCTGACGGCGCTGCGGCCCTCGGCGTCGATCACCAGGCGGTCGGTGTCGGTGCGGTAGTGCCCGGTGCGTTCGCCCGGCAGGAGGTCGGCCGCCGGGCTGAGCACCGTCCACTGCAGGTCGGCGACGGTGCGGAAGAAGGCGAGGGCCTCTCCGTGCGCGTGCATCATCTCCCGCACGTCGGCGGTCAGCCCGGGGGTGTCCCAGACGCAGACGCCGGGTGCGGTCTCCAGGCTCCCGGCGCCGCCGACGACGATCAGCCGCGGGGCGGCCGAGCCGAGTGCGCGCAGACCGGCGACCAGGGCCCGGGCGGCCGGTTCGACCAGCCGCCGGGTGCCCGGGCCGTCCCCGCCGCCGACCGCGCTGACCAGGACGTCCTGGCCCTCGGCGACCCGGGTGACGTCCTCGGCGGCGAGCACGTCGCCGCGGGTGATCTCCGGGGTGAGCCCCTGGTAGCGGGCGGGGTCGCGGACGGCCGCGGTGACCCGGTGTCCGCGGGAGAGCGCCTCGGTGACGATGCACCGGCCGATCGACCCGTTGGCGCCGAAGACCGCGATCCTCGCCATGGTGTGCCCGCCTCTCCGTCCGGCAGCGTCTCACCCCCAGCATGGGTCCGGGCCCGTCCGCCGCGGCGCTGCGACGCGCGGCGCCGTCGCACACGGCGGTGCGGCCGCCCGGGGCGGGCCGGCGACGGGGTACGCCGTTGTGCGTAACACCCCCGATCGGGGGTGTCCGGGCGCCGGGGCCGCGGGCACAGTGGCCCCATGCAGACTCCACTCTCCGTGATGGACTTCCTCGACCGGGCCGAGCAGGTGTACGGCGACCGGATCGGGATCGTCGACGAGCCGGTGCAGCCGGCCGGGTCCTGGGGCGAGGTGACCTACCGCAGGATGGCCGAACTGGCCCGCGCCCAGGCCGCCGGCCTCGACCGGCTCGGGGTCGGGCCCGGCGCGCGGGTGGCCGTCGTCTCGCAGAACTCCGCCCGCCTGATGACCTCCTTCTTCGGTGTGAGCGGCTTCGGCCGGGTGCTGGTGCCGGTGAACTTCCGGCTGAAGGCCGAGGAGGTCGCCTACATCGTCGAGCAGAGCGGCGCCTCGGTGCTGCTGATGGACCCGGAGGTGGCGGACGCGCTGGCCGGGGTGCCGGTCGAGCACCGCTTCGTCCTCGGCGCGGAGAGCGACCGGGAGCTGTACGCCTTCGACCGCGAGCCGGTGCGGCACCCCGTCGCCGAGTCGGACACCGCGACGATCAACTACACCAGCGGAACGACCGCGCGCCCCAAGGGGGTCCGGCTCACCCACCGCAACCTGTGGCTGAACGCCACGCTGATGGGCCTGCACTTCGGGGCCGGCGACCGGGACGTCTACCTGCACACCCTGCCGATGTTCCACGCCAACGGCTGGGGCCTGCCCTACGTGATCACCGGCGTCGGCGGCAAGCACGTGGTGCTGCGCAAGGTCGACGGCGCCGAGATCCTGCGCCGGATCGAGCAGCACGGGGTGACCTTCCTGTGCGGCGCGCCCGCGGTGGTCGCCGCCGTGCTCGCCGCCGCCGAGACCTGGGACGGGCCGCTGCCCGGCCGGGACCGGGTGCGGATGGTGGTGGCCGGCGCTCCCCCGCCGACCTCCGTGGTGCAGCGCGTCGAGGCCGAACTGGGCTGGGAGTTCATGCAGCTCTACGGGCTGACCGAGACCTCGCCCGCGGTCACCGTGAACCGCACCCGCGCCGAGTGGGACGCCCTGCCGCCCGCCGAACGCGCCGAGAAGCTGGTGCAGGCCGGTGCGCCCGCGCTCGGCACCACCGTGCGGGTGGACGGGCAGGGCGAGGTCCTCGTCCGCTCCAACACCGTGCTGGACGGCTACTGGGAGCGCCCCGACGAGACGGCGGCCGCGCTGCAGGACGGCTGGTTCCACACCGGGGACGGCGGCACCCTCACCGACGGCTACCTCACCATCTCCGACCGCAAGAAGGACGTCATCATCACCGGCGGCGAGAACGTCTCCTCGATCGAGGTCGAGGACTGCCTGTACGGGCACCCGGCGGTCGAGGAGGTCGCGGTGATCGGCGTGCCCGACGAGAAGTGGGGCGAGACCGTCAAGGCGCTGGTGGTGCTCCGCGAGGGCGCGAAGGCCGACGAGGCCGAGCTGATCGCGCACTGCAAGCAGCGGCTGGCCGGCTACAAGTCGCCCACCTCGGTGGAGTTCCGCACCGCGCTGGCCCGCACCGCCACCGGCAAGCTGCAGAAGTTCCGGCTGCGCGAGCCGTACTGGTCCGGCCGGGAGCGCGGCGTCAACTGACGGATCGTCCATTCATGCCGGTCAGCCGAGGATGCCCCACTCGCGGGCGGCGACGGCCAGTTCGACCCGGTTGCGGGCGCCGAGCTTGTGCATCGCACTCTTCAGGTAGCCCGTCACGGTGTGGCTGCTGAGGCCGAGGCGGGCGGCGATCTCCGGGTTCGTCCGGCCGGTCGCCGCCCACCGCAGCACCTCGTGCTCGCGCGGGGTGAGCCCCGCCTCCGCGGAGCGGCCGGCCGCCCGGCCGCCCCAGGCCGCGGCGCCCGCCAGCGCCCTGGTGGCCGTCCGGGCCAGCTCGGCGACCGCGCCGATCCGCACGTCGCCGAACGGCACCACGGTGCGCAGGGCGGCGTACACCACGCCGTGCACCGCACCGTCGTGGACGAGGGGCACGCCGAGCATCGCGTACAGGTCGTCGGCGCCGACCGCCGCGTCGTAGTGGTGGGAGATGGTGGTCGCGGCCCGGTAGTCGGGCACCCAGGCGGGCGCGCGTTCGGCGAGGGCCCGGCCGCCGAGGCCGGTGCCGGCCGGCACCCGGAGGTTGTGCAGCAGGTCGGCGCGGGTGCCGGCCCAGTGGCGCAGCACCATGGCGTCCTCGGCGCCCTCGGCGTCCTGGGCGCCCCGGGCGTCGGGCACGCCGACCAGGCCGACGTCCGCGCCGCAGTCGGCGACCACCCGGCGGGCCAGGTCCGCGAGCACCGCGGAGCGGACCAGCTCGGCGGCGCGGGTGTCCGGGGGTTCGGGGGCTGCGCTCCTCACCGGGCGATTCTCACACGGGCCCCCTGGTTCGGGGAGGCGTGCGGCAGCAGGATGGGCCTGCCCGCACCACGGGACATGGACGAGAAGGGGAGACGGATGGCCGACATCACCGCGCTGCTCGCGGACCTCGCGGCGGAGAGCGACGGACTGGACGCCCTGGTGGCGGACCTGGACGCCGCGGGACTGGCGAAGGCCACTCCCGCCGAGGGGTGGACGATCGCCCACCAGCTGGCCCACCTGGCCTGGACGGACCGCTGGTCGCTGCTCGCGGCGAGCGACCCGGAGCGGTTCACGGCCGAGGCGCAGCAGGCGTTCGAGGCGGGGTTCGACGTGGTGGAGCGCGGCGCGGCGGAGGGCGCCGGAGAACCGCCGGAGGTGCTGCTCGGTCGCTGGCGGGCCGGCCGGGCGGAGCTCGCGGCGGCGCTGGCGGCCGTCGCGCCGGAGACCCGGCTGCCGTGGTTCGGGCCGCCGATGAAGGCGCCGTCGATGGCCACCGCGCGGCTGATGGAGACCTGGGCGCACGGGCAGGACGTCGCCGACGCGCTGGGCGCCGTCCGGCCGCCGACCGCCCGGCTGCGACACATCGCGCACCTGGGGGTGCGGACCATGGGGTTCGCGTTCTCGGTGCACGGCCTGCCCGCGCCACAGGTGCCGGTGCGGGTCGAACTCACCGGACCGGCGGGCGAGTCGTGGACGTGGGGTGCCGAGGACGCGACCGACCGGATCACCGGCCCCGCACTGGACTTCTGCCTGCTCGCCACCCGGCGGCGGCACCTCGACGACCTCGCGCTGACCGCGGTCGGGGACACGGCGCGGGCCTGGCTGCCGATCGTGCAGGCCTTCGCCGGCCCGCCCGGCAAGGGCCGCGAGCCGCTGGGCTGACGCCGCCGCGGGCCTGCCGGTCCCCGGCCGGCAGGCCCCGCCCGCGGCCGTCGGCGTGTCCGGTTGACGGTGCGTCACCGACCGGATGCAGTTACGGCGGTGAAACCGCGGCGCGCCGGTGCGCTTAACCCCTCGCCCCTACCCTCGCCGCACAACCCGAGGACAGACGGGAGCGGTGACATGACCGACACGACCAGCCCGCACGCCCCGGCCCGGCCCGACGACGGCGGACTGCCGGGCACCGGGCCGCGCCGCTCGTACCGGGGCAGCGCGGCGGACGAGTCCCTGGAGGACTACTCGCTGCGGTACGCGCCGCACTCCTTCCGCCGCTGGTCGCCGACGGCGGTGGCGTCGACGGCGCTCGGCGGCATCGCCTACCTCGCGGACTACGCGATCGGTGCGGGCATCGTGATGTCGTACGGCTTCACCAATGCGCTGGCGGCGATCCTGACGGCCGCCGTGGTGATCTTCCTGACCGGCATCCCGATCGCCCGGGCGTGTGCGGCGAACGGCGTCGACATGGATCTGCTGACCCGCGGTTCGGGCTTCGGCTACCTGGGCTCGACCCTGACCTCGCTGGTGTACGCGAGCTTCACGTTCATCTTCTTCGCCCTCGAGGGCTCGATCATGGCGCAGGCCCTCCACGAGGTGCTGCACGTCCCGCTGCCGGTCGGCTACCTGCTGACCACGCTGGTCGTGATCCCGATCGTGTTCAAGGGGATGAGCTGGATCGCCCGGATGCAGGCGTGGACGCAGCCGGTGTGGATCGTCGGGCTGGTCGCGCCCTTCGTGGTGCTGGCGTTCCACTCCCCCGGTGTCTTCGGCGCGTTCACGCACTTCGGCGGCACCGCCGGGGTCGGCTCCGGGTTCACCCTGCTCGGCTTCGGGCTCGGCACGGGCGTGGCGCTGTCGCTGATCGCGCAGATCGGCGAGCAGGCGGACTACCTGCGGTTCATGCCGAGGCGCACGCCGGAGAACGCCCGCCGCTGGGACCTCGCGGTGCTGGCCGCCGGTCCGGGCTGGGTGGTGATCGGCGCGTTGAAGCAACTGGGCGGTGCACTGCTGGCGTTCGCCGCGCTGGACGCGGTCGGCGAGACCAGGGCGCTGGAGCCGATCGCGCCGTACGTGGAGTCGCTGCGGCCCTGGCTGGGCGCGGCGGCGCTGCCGCTGGCAGGCCTGTTCGTGGTCGTCTCGCAAATCAAGATCAACTCGACCAACGCCTACTCCGGCTCGCTCTCCTGGTCGAACTTCTTCTCCCGGCTGACCCACCGCCACCCCGGGCGGGTCTGGTACATCTTCCTCAACTGCGGCATCGCGCTGCTGCTGATGGAGCTCGACATGTTCAGCGCCCTGGGCAGCCTGCTCGGCTTCTACTCCAACGTGGCGATCGCCTGGATCGGCGCCGTCACCGCCGACCTGGTGATCAACAAGCCGCTGGGGCTGAGCCCGAAGCACATCGAGTTCAAGCGGGCCCACCTGTACGCCGTCAACCCGGCCGGCTTCGGGGCGATGTGCGTGGCCGCCGCGGTCTCCATCGCCGCCTTCTTCGGCTGGTTCGGCACGTACGCCAAGGCGTTCAGCCCGTTCGTCGCGCTGGTGCTGGCCATGGCGCTCAGCCCGCTGATCGCCAAGGCCACCGGGGGCCGCTACTACCTGGCCCGGCCCAACCCGGACGCCGGCAACGCGGATGCCACCGACACCCGGGTGTGCACGGTCTGCGAGACCGCGTACGAGGTGCCGGACACCGCGCACTGCCCGTTCCACGAGGGCACCGTCTGCTCGCTCTGCTGCAGCCTGGACGCCGACTGCCACGACGCCTGCACCCGCGCCCCGGCCGGCGGACCGGTGCTGATCGGCATGCCGACCGCCCGGGAGTGAAACCTCAGCGGGCCGCGCCGAAGGCCACGGGCTCCGGGTCTCCGGCGAGGCGGGCGTGCAGGTGCTCGTCGTGGTGGCGGCCGTCTCCGTAGCGGTGCGAGGCCCGCAGGGTGCCCTCCAGCGGGAAGCCGCAGCGGTCGGCGACCCGGCAGGAGGCGGTGTTGCCGACGGCGTGGCACAGCTCGATCCGGCGGGCACCCGCGGTGGCGAACGCCCAGCGGGCGGCCGCCGCGGTGCCCCGGGTCGCCACGCCGCGGCCGCGGGCCTCCGGCAGCAGCCGGTAGCCGATGGCGGCCTGCCCGTCGGCACGGTTCGGCCAGTACAGGCCGACCGTGCCGAGCAGGGCCGCGGTGGCCGCGTCCAGCACGGCGAAGCCCGCGACGTCCCCGCTGCCGCCGTCCGCGTGGCCGAGGATCCAGGCCTCGGGGTCGGTCTCGTGGATCGGGTTCCACAGGGCGACCTCCTCGTCCGCGGTGATCCGGGCGACGCCCGGCGCGTACCGCAGCAGCCCGGCGCCCCAGGGCAGCAGGAGGACGTCCCCGAGGTCGAGCGGGACGGGGGCGAAACCGGGCGCGGTGAAGGTCATGGCCACCAGTCGTACCCGCCGCGGCGGCCCGCTGCCAACCGGTTTCCCCGGCCCTGGGACGATCACGGGCATGGAGTTCGAGGACGACGCCGCCCTGCACCTGATCTGCACCGAACGGCTCGGCGAGGAGGCCGGCGGCCGGTTCGCCGCGACGGCCCGCCGGGGCTTCCGGCTGGAGCGCCCGGCCGACGGCGCCCCGGCCACCGGCCGCTGCCGGCTCGGCGGCCCCGCCCTGCTGGAGCCCGGCACCCCCTGGCCCGTCCACGACGGCATGCCGCTCTCCCTGCTCGCCGTCCTCGACACCGACGCGCTCGCCCCCTGGCTCGGCGACCACCTGCCTGTCCGGCCCGGCCTGCTGAACTTCTTCCAACTCGACCCGGACGTCCCGTACGAGCAGTACGCGAAGCTCGACACCTCCTCCCCCGCCATGTACCGGGTGCTCCCCGCCGACCCGGCGCGGGCCGTGGAGACGGACGCGCCCGGACCTGCGACGCGCTACCCCGCGGTGCCCGTCCGCACCGAAGGGGTCGTCATGCTCCCTGACTGCTGGGACGTCGAGGACGAGGACCTCCCCTTCGACCGGGACGCGCACTGGGGCGCCCCCTCGCTGCTCCTCGACACCATGGAGGGCCTGAACGGCAACACCGCCGACCGCCACCGCGCCTTCGGCTGGCCGGACACCTCCTACGGCTCCCCGGTGACCGTCCGGGACGCCGACGGGCCCGCCGTCCACCTGCTGCAGCTCGCCGGTGACGCCGAACTGAACTGGGGCTGGGGCGACGCCGGTTCGCTCTACTTCACGATCCCCGCCGGGGCGCTCGCAGCCGGCGACTTCACCCGGGCCGGCGCCGAGGGCCGGTGCTGCTGAACCCCCGGCCGAACCCCCGGCGGGGCCCGGCCGGGCGGTGTGCGAGAGTGGCGCGATGAGGACGATCGGACTGATCGGCGGAATGAGCTGGGAGTCGACCGCCGAGTACTACCGGCTGCTGAACGAGCTCACCAGGGAGCGGCTCGGCGGGCTGCACTCGGCGAAGTGCGTGCTGTACTCGGTCGACTTCGCCGAGATCGAGCGGCTGCAGACCGCCGGCCGCTGGGACGAGGCGGGCGAGGTCCTGGCCGGGGCCGCGCGCTCGCTGGCCGCGGCCGGCGCCGACCTGCTGCTGATCTGCACCAACACCATGCACAAGGTGGCCGACCGGGTCGAGGCGGCGGTGGACGTGCCGCTGCTGCACCTCGCCGACACCACGGCCGGGGCCGTCCGGGCCGCGGGGCTGCGCCGGATCGGCCTGCTCGGCACCGCCTTCACCATGGAGCAGGACTTCTACCGGGGCCGCCTCGCCGGACACGGCCTGGAGGTACTGGTGCCGGACGCCGCCGGGCGGGCCGAGGTGCACCGGGTGATCTACGAGGAGCTGTGCCTCGGCGTGGTCCGCGAGGAGTCCCGGGCCGCGTACCGCGAGGTGATCGCCGGCCTGGTGGCCCGCGGCGCCGAGGGCGTGGTGCTGGGCTGCACCGAGATCGAGCTGCTGGTCGGGCCCGAGGACAGCCCGGTGCCGGTCTTCCCGACCACCCGGCTGCACGCCGAGGCGGCCGTGGCGGCGGCCCTGGCCTGACATCCCGTCCGGACACGGGTCACAGGCCGAGCCGCAGTGGGTCGAGGCGGGTGGCGACCGGGTTGGTGGCGGACCACCTCACCGCTCCCGGTCCGACGGCCCCCGCACCGCCGTTCTGGACGAGCACACGCTCGCCCTGGTCGACACGGTGCTGCGCGAACGCGTCCGCCGCCGCCCCGCTGCACCAACCCCATCTGGTCGTCAGCAGGGTGACCGCCGCACCCGAGCCTGATTCAGCAGCACCAGCACAGCCTCCTCGGCACCAAGCTCATGCAGGAGGCCTTCCGGCCCGCGAAGGGCGGCCAGGAGGACGGCCCCCTCACGGACCCCGAGACCGCCGGCCGGCAGCCGTCCCCGGCGGCGGGGCGCGTCAGCTCTCCCGTGCGGCGGCCTTGGCGTCGATCTCGGCGATCAGGCCTTCGATCAGGGTCTTGATCTCGTCGCGGATCGGGCGGACGGCCTCGACGCCCTGGCCGGCCGGGTCCTCCAGCTTCCAGTCGAGGTACTTCTTGCCGGGGAAGTACGGGCAGGCGTCGCCGCAGCCCATGGTGATGACGTAGTCGGACGCCTGGACTGCCTCGGTGGTGAGGATCTTCGGCTTCTGGTCGGAGATGTCGATGCCGAGCTCGGCCATCGCGGCGACGGCGGACGGGTTGACCATCTCGCCGGGCACGGATCCGGCGGAGCGGACCTCGACGCGGTCGCCGGCGAGGTGGGTGAGGAAGCCCGCGGCCATCTGGGAGCGGCCGGCGTTGTGGATGCAGACGAACAGCACGGAGGCGAGCGGCGTGGTGGTCATCGGTGGCATGTCCTTCGTTGTGCGGTGACCCCGGATCCGATGCGGGACGACCGGGGATTTCAGCGGCATCCGACCGGCGATGCAGCCGGAAGGAACCGCAGGTCAACCCCGGTGGCGGCCGGGCGGCGGGGCTCGCCAAGCGGGCTCGGCACCGGTAACGTATCAGCCCATGGTGACGTCAGTCGACAGTGATGTGTTGAGGGTCTTGGCCGACCCGCTGCGGATGCGGATCGTCCAGCTCCTCGCCCGCGAGGCGCTGTGCACGACCCATCTGGTGGCGGAGACCGGCGCCAGACAGACCAACCTGTCGAACCACCTGAAGCTCCTTCGGGACGCCGGCCTCGTGGACACCGAGCCGTGCGGGCGCTTCACCTACTACTCGCTCCGCCCCGAGGCCCTGGAGGCCCTGGCCGGAGACCTTGCCGGGCTGGCCGCCACCGCCCGCGAGGCAGCAGGCCGCAAGCGCTCCTGCTGAATCCCCCCACAGTCCCACCGGCGGCCTTCCCCGCCCTGCATGAGGAGTGTCCTTGAGCGTCATGGACGAGGCGAGATCCGAGACTGACCCCGTGAACCACGTGGACGCCGCCGAGGAGCCGCTGGCGGTCGGGCCGCCGCCGGTGCCGCTGCTGAACCGCCTCGCGGCCGAGTCGGTCGGCACCGCCGCACTGGTGGCGGTCGTGGTCGGCTCCGGCATCCAGGCCACCGAGCTCAGCCAGGACGTCGGCCTGCAGCTGCTGGCCAACTCCCTGGCCACCGTCTTCGGCCTCGGCGTGCTGATCCTGCTCCTCGGCCCGGTCTCCGGCGCGCACTTCAACCCGGTCGTCACCCTCGCGGAGTGGTGGTCCGGCCGCAAGGACCCGAAGGGCCTCGGCGCGCGGGAGGTCGCCGCGTACATCCCGGCGCAGATCGCCGGTGCGATCGCGGGTGCGATCCTGGCGGACGCCATGTTCGGCAAGCCCCTCGTCGAGTGGTCGACGCACGACCGCTCGGCCGGGCACCTGCTGCTCGGCGAGGTCGTCGCCACGGCCGGCCTGGTGCTGCTGATCTTCGGTCTGGGCAAGAGCGACCTGCTGCGGTTCGCCCCCGTCGCGGTCGCCTCCTACATCGGTGCCGCGTACTGGTTCACCTCTTCCACCTCGTTCGCGAACCCGGCGGTGACGATCGGCCGCGCGTTCACCGACACCTTCGCCGGCATCGCCCCGTCCTCGGTTCCCGGGTTCATCGGAATGCAGCTGATCGGCGGCGCCGTGGGCCTCGCGCTGGTCGTACTGATCTTCGCCCACCGCACCGGCCGCAAGTAGCCGCCACCGGCCGTCGCACACCCCTCCAACGTGTGCGGCGGCCGCGCCATCTCCGGGAGACGCTCATGAGCCAGCAGCCCGCAGCCGTCGACGTCCTGGTCGTGGGCGGCGGTCAGGCCGGCCTGGCCGCCGGCTACTACCTGCGCCGCACGAAGCTCGACTTCGCCGTCCTCGATGCGGCCGATGCTCCGGGCGGCTCCTGGCAGCACTACTGGGACAGCCTGCGCCTGTTCTCCCCGGCCGCTTACTCATCGCTGCCGGGCCGGCCGATGCCCCACCAGGCCGGGCAGACCTACCCGGATGCCGAGCACGTCGCCCAGTACCTGGCCGAGTACGAGAAGCGGTACGAGCTGCCCGTCCACCGCCCCGTGACGGTCCGGGCAATCGAGGACACCGGCGACGGCCTGCTGCTGGCCCACACCGATACCGGCACCTGGCTCACCCGGGCGCTGGTCATGGCCACCGGCACCTGGTCCCGGCCGTTCCTCCCCGCGCTGCCCCGGCCGGGAGGCCTTCGCGGGCCGCCAGCTCCACACCCACGGATACCGCACCGCCGCCGACTTCACCGGCCGGCGGGTCGTCGTGGTCGGCGGCGGGAACTCCGGCGCCCAGATCGCCGCCGACCTCGCCGGGCAGGCCGCCGCCGTCCGCTGGACCACCCTGCGCCCGCCGCGTTTCCTCCCGGACGAGATCGACGGCCGGGCCCTGTTCGAGATCGCCACCCGCCGCGTCGCCGGCGACGGGCCGCGGATCTCCGACCTCGGCGACATCGTCACCGTCCCGCCCGTCCGCGCCGCCCGCGACCGAGGCCTGCTCACCGCCCGTCCGATGTTCGAACGGATGGAGGCGGACGCGGTGGTCCGGGAGGACGGAGAGCGGTGGCCGTGCGACGCGGTCATCTGGTGCACCGGCTTCCGCCCGGCCCTCGGGCCGCTCGCCGCACTCGGCCTGCGCGGCGGCGCCGGCCGTATCCCCACCGACGGCACCCGGGCCCTGGCCGACGAGCGCATCCATCTGCTCGGCTACGGCGACTGGACCGGTCCGGCGTCCGCCACGCTCATCGGCGTCGGCCGCACCGCCCGTTCCGCCGTCGCGGAGATCCAGCAGCTTCTCGCCTGACGCACCGCTCAGTCGACGACCGGGCTGCGGCGCTCGATCAGCGCGACGTCGCGCCACGTGCCGTGGTGGCGGCCGATGCGCTCCCGGATGCCGATCACCCGGAACCCCGCCCGCGCGTGCAGGGCGAGGCTGGCGATGTTCTCCGGGAACACCCCGGACTGGATCGTCCAGATCCCGGCCGCCTCCGTCGAGGCGATCAGTGCCTCCAGCAGCCGGCCGGCGACACCGCGGCCGCGCACGCCGGGGTGGACGTAGACCGAGTGCTCGACCACCCCGGCGTACGCGCACCGGTCCGAGACCCGGCTCGCCGCGACCCAGCCCAGCACCTCACCGGCCTCGCCGAGGGCGACGAAGCGGTGGTCGGGCAGCTTGGCGGCGTCGAACGCCTCCCAGCTCGGGGCCGCGGTCTCGAAGGTGGCGTTCCCCTCGTCGATACCGGCCTGGTAGATCGCCAGCACCTGCCCCGCGTGGGAGTCCGCCATCGGGACGATCGCGACATCAGCGGGCATGGCCGGTGTCCTCGCTCTCGCCCAGGATCGCCGTGACCGCGGCCGGGAAGACCGCAAGGCAGGCCCGGTTGACCTCGTACCTGGTGGAGGTGCCGTGCTTCTCGGGCAGGACGAAGCGGACCTCGGCGAGGACCTTCAGGTGGTGGGAGACCGTGGACTGCCCGATCGGCGACCGTTCGACGATCTCGCCCACGCTCATCGGGCGGCCCTCGGTGGCGAGCAGGTGCAGCAGCTGGATCCGGGTCGGGTCGGCGAGCGCCTTGAACCACGCCGCATACAGCGCGGCGGCCTCGGCGTCGATCACGGGGGTGGTGCAGCTCGACTCATTCATCGACAATCGACGATAGTCGATGAATCGGGCGGGCGGGAAGTCCCGGACAGGCCAGGCACCCGGGCAGGCGGGCGGGTCCGGTCAGCCGCCGGCTGCGGTGAGCATGGCGGCCATGGCGGCGAGCACGCCCGGGGCGACGCGGTAGTAGACCCAGGTGCCGCGGCGCTCGGAGGTGAGCAGGCCGGCCTCGCGGAGCTTCTTGAGGTGGTGGGAGACGGTGGGCTGGGAGACGCCGACGTCCTGGATGTCGCACACGCAGGCCTCGCCGCCCTCGTGGGACGCGACGCGCGAGAACAGCCGCAGCCGGACCGGGTCGGACAGGGCCTTGAACATCGCCGCCATCTTGACCGAGTCCTCCTCCGACAGCGGGGCGGAGGTCAGCGGCGGGCAGCACGGCACGTCCTCCGGCTCCAGCACCGGCAGCTCGATCACCTGGGGATTCGACATGTATCTATGTTGGCATCTGTCGAATCACTTCGGAAGTCCCGCCCCGGCCGGCCGGAACGGGGCCGCACATCCACCACCCGAGGGCTCCCTACTTCGACAATCGTCTATGTTGACGTTCATCGAAGCAGGTGCCATGCTGGCTACACAGCAGGCCATCGACAAACGTCGAAACAAGGCCCCGTTCGCCTTCGGGAGGCAGCCATGACCGAGCCCACCGCCCCTGCCCCGGCCGCCCGGTCCACCGCCGGCTGCTGCGGCACCAAGAGCGACGCCCCGGCCGCGACGGTCGAGGTGGAGACCGCGGCGACCCCGTGCTGCGGCACCGCGAAGGACGCCGCCGAGGCCGGCTCCTGTTGCGCCCCGGCCGCCAAGAGCGAGGCCGTCGCCGCCGGCGCCGGCTGCTGCTGACCCGCCCCCGTCCGAAACGCCTGACCGATCCATCGAGCCGGAGATCCTGAGATGAGCGAGAACACCCCCGCCGCCGCCCTGCCCGTCGCCGTCGTCGGCGCCGGTCCGATCGGCCTGGCCGCCGCCGCCCACCTGATCGAGCGCGGCATCGAGCCCGTGGTGCTGGAAGCCGGGCCCTCCGCGGGCACGGCGGTGCGCGAGTGGGCCCACGTGCGGCTGTTCTCCCCGTGGGCGGAGGTGATCGACCCGGCCGCCGAGAAGCTCCTGGCTCCCACCGGCTGGATCCGGCCCGACGGCACCGTGTACCCGTCCGGCGGCGACTGGGCGACGCAGTACCTGCAGCCGCTCGCCGACGCGCTGGGCGACCGCGTCCGCTACAACACCCGGGTGACCGGGGTGGCCCGCGCCGGACGGGACCGCATCGTCGACTCCGGCCGTGACGAGCAGCCGTTCACCGTGCACGTCGAGCACGCCGACGGCCGCGAGGAGCGCCTCCTGGTGCGCGCCGTCGTCGACGCGTCCGGGACCTGGTCCACCCCGAACCCGCTCGGCGCCAACGGCCTGCCCGCTCTCGGCGAGCGCGCCGCGAACGGCCGGGTCTCCTACCGGATCCCCGACCTTGCGGACCCGGCCGTCCGGGAACGGTTCGCGGGCAAGCGCACCGCGGTGGTCGGCACCGGCGCCTCCGCGTTCACCGCACTGGCCTACCTCGCCGACCTCGCCAAGACCGAGCCCGGTACGCACACCGTGTGGGTCCTGCGCCGCGGCATCACCGGCAGCACCTACGGCGGCGGCGAGGCCGACCAGCTGCCCGCCCGCGGCGCCCTCGGCCTGCGCGCGAAGAAGGCCGTCGAGGACGGCCACGCCAGCGCGCTCACCGGTTTCCGCACCGCCGCCGTCCAGACCGAGGGCGGCAAGGTCGTCCTGGTCGCCGAGGACGGCCGCCGCAGCGAACCGGTGGACCAGGTCGTCGTCCTGACCGGCCTGCGCCCGGACCTGTCCTTCCTGTCCGAGGTCCGGCTCGGCCTCGACGAGCGCCTCCAGGCCCCGACCGCGCTCGCGCCGCTGATCGACCCGAACCAGCACTCCTGCGGCACCGTCTACCCGCACGGCGCTGCCGAGCTCGCCCACCCCGAGGAGGGCGTGTTCCTGGTCGGCATGAAGTCCTACGGCCGGGCGCCGACGTTCCTCGCCATGACCGGATACGAGCAGGTCCGATCGGTCGCCGCCCACCTCGCCGGCGACGCGGAGGCGGCCGCGCGCGTCGAACTCACCCTCCCCGAGACCGGGGTCTGCGGCGGCGCCGGCCTGTTCGACGAGCCCGCCGCGGCCCGGAGCGACGGCGGTGGCTGCTGCTCGGTGCCGGCCGCACCCCAGCTGATTGCCCTCGGCGCCCCCGCCACCGAATCCTCGTCGTGCTCCACGAGCGGCGGCTGCTGACCGGCCCGTGACTGCCACTCACCTCGGCGGGGCCGCGACCGGAACGGAGGACCGGTTGCGGCCCCGCGCCGTGTTGCCCGCCCCGTGCTTCACCCGGATCACCGGCTGGGGCATCCTCTACTACGCCTTCCCCGTCCTCGCCCCGCGCATCACGGCCGACACCGGCTGGACCACCGCTCAGGCGACCGCCGCGTTCACCGCCGCCCTGCTCCTGTCGGCTCCGGCCGGCATCCCGGTCGGCCGGATCATCGACCGCTAACGGGCACGCCCCCAGGGGTGAACATCCGTTCGCCATTCTTCGAGTCCGAATCGCCTGGCCGAGCTGCAGGAACACACGGCCCGCGACCCTGCGTGTCGGCCGGGACGCCGAGTGGCCCGTCCAGCACAGTGGGTGGAGGCGGGCCGGCGGCCGGGCCGCAGCAGGCGGGAGCGACGGGCGGAGGCGGGGAAGCGTGGACTGGAAGCTCGAAGTGGTGGTCGTCCCGGTCTCCGACGTGGACCGGGCCAAGCACTTCTACGCCGACCGGGTCGGTTTCGTGGTCGACACCGACACCCGGATCGGCGCGGAGGCCCGGATCGTCCAGCTGACCCCGCCGGGCTCGGCCTGCTCGATCATCATCGGCACCGGGGTCAGCGACTCCCAGCCCGGTTCGATGCAGGGTCTGCAGCTGGTGGTGGACGACGTCGAGGCGGCCAGGGCGGCCCTGGTCGAGGGCGGCGTCGAGGTCAGCCCGGTGCAGCACTTCGAGGACGGGGTGAAGGCCGAGGGCAAGGGCGGGGACTGGAACTCCTTCGTGTTCTTCGCCGACCCGGACGGCAACGGCTGGGCCGTCCAGGAGCGCCCGGCCCGCCCCTGAGCCTCCGCCTGCCCAGTCTCCGACGGCCGGGCCTCCGCCTGCCGGGCCTCCGCCCGGTCAGGCGCGTTCGATGGCCACCGCCGCGGCGTCGTCCTTCAGCCGTCCGCCGACGTGCGCCAGCAGGTCGCGGCGGAGCCGGTCGACCAGCGCGGACGGCTCGACGCCGCCCCAGTCCGCGGCGCGTTCGGCGAGCGGGTAGAAGGCGCGTTCGCCGTCGCGGGCCTCGGTGACGCCGTCGGTGTAGAGCAGCAGGGTCTCGCCGGAGTGCACGTCGTAGGCCTCCTGCCGGTAGTGCGCGCCGGGCAGGGTGCCGAGTCCGATCGGCGGGGCGGAATGGACCGCCTCCAGGGTGCGGACGGCCTTGCCCTCGGCCAGCAGCAACGGCGGCGGATGTCCGCAGTTGGCGATCCGGACCGGCTCCACCGGGTCGTCGGGCAGGTCGGCGAGCAGCACGGTGACGAAGCGCTCGACGGCGTCGTCCCCACCCGCGTTCCCGTCCGCGCTCCCGGTGGCGTTCCCGGCGGTCTCGGCCAGGTGGCGGGCGAAGCCGGCGTCGAGGGCGGCGGCGAGGCCCGGCAGCCCGGTGTGGTGGTGGGCGAGTTCGCGGAAGGCGCCGAGCACCTGGGCGGCGTCCTCGATCGCGGTGAGGCCCTTGCCGCGGACGTCGCCGATCAGCACCCGGGTGGCGCCGGGCACCCG
>NZ_JBEYFP010000073.1:0-18318 GCF_040634455.1 Kitasatospora sp. NPDC007106 | reverse complement strand
GCTCGGCATCCCCCACATCCTCGGCCGGCGGGCCCGCTGGGTGGGTGCCCGCCTGCGCCGCGAGGGCTGACCCGGGCACCGGCGGCGCCCGGGCGGGCGGTCAGAGCGCGCAGCCCTCGGTGTCCACCCGGGCGGTGGCGCTCTCCCCCAGCGTGGCGTCCTGGAGCACCTCGGCGGCGGTGAGCACGTAGCCGGTGTCGGCGCTGTCCAGCGACTTGGCGAAGACCACGCCGTACACCTCGCCGTTCGGGCTGAGCAGCGGGCCTCCGCTGTTGCCCTGGCGGACGAGCGAGCGCACCGAGTACACGTCGCGGACGACCTGGCCGCGGTGGTAGATGTCCGGCCCGTTGGCCTGGATCCGGCCGCGGATGCGGGCGGGCTGGACGTTGAACGAGCCGTTCTCCGGGAAGCCCGCGACGATCGCGCTGTCGTTGGTGCGCGCCTCGCCGGCGAAGGACAGCGCCGGGGCGTTCAGCTTGGGGACGTCGAGCACGGCGATGTCGCGCTGCCAGTCGTACCGGACAACCGTGGCGTCGTAGACCCGGCCGGTGCCGCCGACCTGCACCGTGGGCTCGTCGACGCCGCCCACCACGTGCGCGTTGGTCATCACCCGGTGCGGGGCGAAGACGAAGCCGCTGCCCTCCAGCGTCTTGCCGCAGGACGGCGCCGTGCCGACCACCTTCACCAGGCTCTGCCGGGCCCGCTGGACGGCCTCGCTGCCGGCCAGGGCCGGGTCCGGCGCCTCGACCTCGGTGATCGGCTCGTGCTCGAAGGGGTTGAAGACCTGCGGGAAGCCGTTGCGGGCCAGCTCCTTGCTGAAGTCGGAGAACCAGTTCGGCGCGTCCGAGGGCAGCGCGCCCTGCACGGTGGAGAGCACCGTCGAGGTGCGGACCTGCTTGGAGACCGTGGGCAGCGAGGTGCCGGCCAGCGCCGAGCCGATCAGCCAGGCCACCAGCAGCATCGAGATCACGTTGACCACCGAGCCGCCGATCGCGTCCAGGGTCTTCGCCCGCCCCCTGCCGATCCTGCCGCGCAGCTTCCAGCCGAAGTGCGTGGTGACCGCCTGGCCCACCGCGGCGAACACGATCACCACCACGACGGCGACCACCGAGGCCGTGGTGCCCGGGCCGAGCCGGTGCAGCAGCAGCGGCAGCAGTTGGACGGCGATCAGGCCGCCGCCGAGGAACCCGAGGACGGAGAGCACGCCCACCACGAAGCCCTGCCGGTAGCCGGACACGGCGAAGCCCACCGCGGCGGCGATCAACAGCAGATCCAGGACATTCACGCCGATACCCTCCCATGGACGGAGCCCGGGACCGCCACGGGCCACCTGGTCCGGCGACTCAGCGCGGTGCGGGCGATCCCCTGTCGTGCTGCCGGTCGGACCGGGTGAGGTTCAGCGCCTCCTCGGAGAGGGTCAGGGTACGCCGGACGTCCCACGGACGTTCCAGGCCGCTGTAGTGCAGCACCCGGTCGATCACTCCGGCGGTGAAGCCCCACACCAGCCGGCCGGCCACCTCGAAGGCCGGACCGACGTGGCCCGAGGGGTGGCGCAGCCGGGCCCGGTTCGCCGGATCGGTGAGGTCGGTCAGGGGCACCCGGAAGACCGCGCCGGTCTCCGCCGGGTCGACCGGCCCGACCGGGGTCTCCCTGCGCCACCAGCCCAGCACGGTGGTCACCACGAAGCCGGAGACCGGGATGTACAGCGCGGGCAGGGTCGCGAAGACCTGCACGCCCGCCGGGTCCAGACCGGTCTCCTCCTCGGCCTCCCGCAGCGCCGCGGCGACCGGGCCGGGGCCGGCCGGGTCGCCGTCCTCCGGGTCGAGGGCGCCGCCGGGGAAGGACGGCTGGCCGGCGTGCGACCGCAGCGAGCGGGCCCGCTCGATCAGCAGCAGGTCCGGTCCGGTCTCGCCCTGGCCGAAGAGCATCAGCACCGCGGAGGGCCGGCCGCCGGAGGCCGGCGGCAGGAAGCGGCTGAGCTGCTCGGGGAGGACGGTCTCGGCGGCGGTGCGGACCGGCAGCAGCCACTCGGGCAGGCCGTCCCGTTCGATGGCGACGGTCATCCGGCGACCGCCATGTCCGCGACCTCGCCGTCGTGCGCGTCGGCCTCGGCGCGGGCCGCGGCCTCCCCGGGGAAGTCGGCGGGCGGGCGCAGCCGCTGGCCGGGCTTGCCGGCCAGTTCGTACTTGAGCAGCTTGGCGGCCTTCTCCGGGTCGGTCTCGCCGGCTCCGAAGGAGGGGCAGAGGGCGGTGATCGGGCAGGCGCCGCAGGCCGGTTTCTGGGAGTGGCAGACGCGGCGGCCGTGGAAGACGACCCGGTGCGAGAGCATCGTCCACTCGGACTTGGGGAAGATCGCGGCGACGGCGGCCTCGACCTTCTCCGGGTCCTCCTCCTGCGTCCAGCCGAAGCGGCGGACGAGCCGGCCGAAGTGGGTGTCGACGGTGATGCCGGGGACGCCGAAGGCGTTGCCGAGGACGACGTTGGCGGTCTTGCGGCCGACGCCGGGCAGGGTGACGAGGTCCGCCAGGCGGCCGGGGACCTCGCCGCCGAAGTCGTCCCGCAGCGCGGCGGACAGGCCGAGCAGCGACTTCGCCTTGTTCCGGAAGAAGCCGGTCGGCCGGATGATCTCCTCCAGCTCCTCCGGCACGGCGGCGGCCATGTCCTCGGGGGTGGGGTACTTCGCGAAGAGCGCCGGGGTGGTCTGGTTCACCCGCAGGTCGGTCGTCTGCGCCGACAGCACGGTGGCCACCAGCAGTTGGAAGGGGTTGTCGAAGTCCAGCTCCGGATGCGCGTACGGGTACTGCTCCGCGAGCGCCCGGTTGATCCGCCGGGCCCGCCGCACCATCCCCAAATGGGACTCCGGCTTCTTCGGCTTCGCCGCCCGTGGCCCGGCCGTCCGGGCCTTGCTCTCTGCCATGCAGGAAGGCTACGCCCCGAGGCGGGTCGCGCGGGAACGATCGGCCCGCCCGCCGGACGGCGTCAGCACTGCCAGAGGAAGGCCGCGCTGCCGCACGGCTCGCAGGCGAAGGCGTAGGCGCTGCCGCTGCCGAAGTTCATCGCGGTGAGGTGGTCGGGCCCCTCCTCCAGCTGGACGACCATCGCCATGGCCCGGTCGCAGGACGGGCAGTCGGGCGTCTGGTCGTACTGGAGCCAGGCGGGTCCGCCGCCGAGCTGGCCCAGCAGGGCTTCGTCGGGCCGCCCGAGGCGGGCGGCCTCGTAGTCGCCGCCCGGGTCCGGCCGGTAGGCGACGGCGCGGACGGCGCCGAGCTGCCGGGGGTCGCCGTCGTCCTCGTCGTGGTCGTCGGGCAGCGGGGGCAGGGGCAGCGGGCCGCTGCCGCCGACAGGGAGCAGCAGGGCCAGGTTGCCGCCGGCGCGGGCGTCCCACTCCTGGCAGCCGCCGGGGTCGTTCTGGCACATGAACAGCGCGAGCAGGGCGCGGCCGTCCGCGGCCCCGGTGCCGGTGTGCCGGCCGAGGTCGTCGAGCAGGACCTGGGCGAGGAACTGCATCGGGCCGCCGCAGGTCGCGCAGTGCGGCCAGGCCGTGCCGGCCGGGGCGAGCGGCACACCGCCGGTCCGGGTGACCGGGGCGTCGGGGGCGACCGGGCCGGCGTCAGTCATCAGGGTCGTCATGACGGATCACCCTAGGGTGCGGTGCCGACACGTCGGGTCGCATCAGGCGGGCGACTCCCCCGGCCTCCGGCCGGGCGGTGCCCCCGTCTCGTGCCCGACCGGACGTGCCGTCGTATCGGCCTCGTACTGGACGTACTCGGGCGATGCGGTGGTGCGTCCGGTCGTGGGGACACCTCCCGGCCGAAGGCCGGGGGAGATCCGGCGTCGCGCGCGCGGCGGGAGTTGTCGGACGAGCCCTCCGGCGCGGTGCCGACACCGGTGGGCACGCGGGGGTGTCGCCGCGTCAGAGCGGTTCGCCGCAGCGGAGGTTCCAGCGGCCCGCGCGGCCGCTGAGGTGGGTGGCGGTCAGCGGGCGGACGTCGAGCCGCCAGAAGGCCGCGGCCGGGGCGCCGAGGGCGTGCACGGCCGCGGCGCGGACGACGTCGGGTTCGACGACGGCGGTGACGGCCGGTGCGTCCTGCGGCAGCGCGGCCAGCCAGTCGGCGACCCGGTCCAGCACGGCCTGCAGGGGTTCTCCGCCGTGGGGCGCTGCGGCGGGGTCGGCGAGCCAGCGGGCGAGGGCCTCGGGTTCGGCGGCGGCGATCTCGTCGAGGGTGCGGCCCCGCCAGCGGCCGTTGTCGCAGCCGGCCAGGGCGGGTTCGTCGACCGGTGCGGGCAGGCCGAGCGCCTGTGCGGTCTGCCGGCAGCGCGGCGACGGCGAGACCGGGGTCGGGCCGGCCGAGCGGAGGGTGCCGGCGGCGGCCTCGGCCGCACGCAGTCCGAGGGCGTCCAGCGGTCCGCCGTCGTCGAACCGGGCCTGCCGGACGGCCTCGCTCATGGCCGCCGAGATCAAGGTCACGCGCACTGCCGGTCCTCCCCCGTCCCCACCGACGGTACCCGCCCGCCGGGCTGCGGTCAGGGGCGCCCCTCGTCGGAGGTCTGCCCGGCTCAGGCGCCGAGGTGGCGGCGGAGGAAGCGGAGGGCGGCGGCGTCGTCGTCCGGGCCGCCGGCCTCGTGGCCGTTGTAGCGCCAGACGTCGATCTCCTTCGGTCCGGCGTAGGCGTTGTGGGCGGCGAACACGGTGGACGGCGGGACGGTCTGGTCCATGAGTGCGGCGGAGAACCTGGCGGGGGCGTCGGCGCGGGCGGCGAAGTTCACGCCGTCCACGTAGGAGAGGGTGCGGTGCACCTGTTCGTCGTGGCCGCGGTGGGTGGCCAGGTAGTCGGCGATCTCGCGGAAGGGGTGGGCGTCGGTGACCACCACGGCGCGCGGGAAGTCGCAGAGGAACGGCACGTGGGCGACGACCGCGGCGAGGTCGGGGACGAGTCCGGCCGCGGCGAGGGCGGTGCCGCCGCCCTGGCTGTTGCCGAGGACGGCGACCCGGTCCGGGTCCACCTGCGGCAGCGTGCGGACGGCGTCCACGGCCCGGACGGCGTCGGTGAACAGCCGCCGGTAGTAGTAGTCGTGCGGGTCCTCGATGCCGCGGGTCATCACGCCGGGGACCTGCGGTCCGGCGGGGCCGGAGTCGGGGGTGTCGCCGCGGCTCCAGACGGAGCCCTGGCCGCGGCTGTCCATCTGCAGGTGGGCGAAGCCGGCGGAGGCCCAGACGAGGTTCTCCAGGACGTGGCCGCGGCCGCCGCCGTAGCCGACGTACTGGACGACGGCGGGCAGCGGGCCGTCCGCCCCGCGGGGCAGCCGGAGCCAGGCCCGGACGGGCTCGCCGGCGTACCCGGGGAAGGTGACGTCGAAGGTGTCGACGGTGGTGAGGCCGGTCGGCACGGGGACGGCGGCGGTGTCGCCGCCCGCGGCCCGGGCCTCGTCGAGGGTCTTCCGCCAGAAGGCGTCGAAGTCGGCGGGCTCGGTCTGGGCGCTGCGGTACGAGCGGAGCTGGTCCTCGGGCAGGTCGGTGTACAAGGTCGGCTCCTTCGGCCGGTGGTGCGTTCGGTCGTGGTCCACCTGCCCCGGCCTCGGCCGCCGCACTCCGGCGAAGCGGTACCGGGGTGCATGGGGCCGGGGCAGGTGGGGTCCGGGGGGCGGCTACCGCACGTCGAGGACGTCGAGGACGTCGAGGACGGGGTGCAGCCGGCGGGTGTGGTCGACCGTGCGGACGGGTCCGGTGAGCTCGACCTCGGCGGTGAGCCGCGGATCGGTGCTGGAGGCGGCGAGGCGCAGCTCCAGGGTGCCGGGTTCGACGATCCGGCGGCCGTCCCGGCCGGTGAAGGAGGCCAGGTCGGCGGGGACGGTCGCGGTGATCCGGCACTCCTCGCCGGGGCCGAGCGGCACCCGCCGGTAGCCGATCAGGCGCTGGACGGGCTGCACCACGGAGGCGACCGGGTCGTGCAGGTAGAGCTGGACGACCTCGGTGCCGGGCCGCCCGCCGGTGTTGCGGACGGCGAAGGAGAGCCGGAACTCGCCCGCGGTGTCCGTCCGTCCGGTCTCGACGGCGAGGTCGGACCAGGCGAAGGCGGTGTAGGTGAGGCCGTGGCCGAAGCCGTACGCGGGGGTGGGGTCGGTGCTGGAGACGTCGGTGGGTCCGGCGAGCCGGGCGGCCAGGTAGGAGGACGGCTGGACGCCGGGGCGGCGCGGCACGCTGACGGGCAGTCGGCCGGACGGCTCGACGCGGCCGCTGAGCACGCCGGCGAGCGCACCGGTGCCCTCCTCGCCGGGGAAGAAGGTCTGCACGATCGCGGCGGCCTCGTCCACGGCGCGGCCGAGGGCGTAGGGCCGGCCGGCGAGCAGGACGACCACCACGGGGGTGCCGGTGTCGAGCAGGGTGTCGAGCAGTTGCTGCTGGGCGCCGGGGAGTTCCAGCGACTCGGCGTCGCAGCCCTCGCCGCTGGTGCCGCGGCCGAAGAGGCCGGCGCGGTCGCCGAGGGCGAGCACGACGACGTCGGCGCGGCGGGCGAGGGCCGCGGCCTCGGCGAAGCCGGCGGTGCTGCCGTCGTCGACGCCGGTGCCGGTGACGGTGTGGATCTCGGCGCCGTCGAACTCGGCGGCGAGGGCCTCGCGCAGGGTGGGCATCCGCAGGCCGACCGGGGTGTCGGGGTGCTGGCGGCCGACGTGCACCGGGAAGGCGTAGCAGCCGAGCACGGCGGTGGCCTCGTCGGCGTTGGGGCCGATCAGGGCGATCCGGGCGGGCCGGGCGAGCGGCAGGGTGCCGTCGTTGCGGAGCAGGACGACGGACTGCTCGGCGATCTCGCGGGCGAGTTCGCGGTTGCCGGCCGGGTCGAGGTCGACGGTGCCGCGCAGTGCGGTCGGGTCGGTGAGGTCGGCGCCGGCGAGGACGGCCGGGACGGGCGTCCAGTCGGGGTCGAGCAGGCCGAGTTCGGCCTTCTGGACGAGGACGCGGCGCAGTGCCCGGTCGACGAGCCGCTCGGGCAGCCGGCCGGTGGTGATCGCCTCGACGAGCGGTTCGCCGAAGGTCTTCACGGTGGGCAGTTCGACGTCGACGCCGGCGGCGAGGGCGGCGCCGGCGGCCTCGGCCCAGTCGCCGGCGACGCCGTGCAGGGTCCGCAGGAAGCCGATGCCGAAGTAGTCGGCGACCACCGTGCCGGTGAAGCCCCAGGTGTCGCGGAGGAGTTCGGTGAGCAGCCGGTCGTCGGCGGCGGAGGGCACGCCGTCGGTGTCGGTGTAGGCGTGCATCACGGAGCGGGCACCGCCCTCGCGGACGGCCATCTCGAACGGCGGCAGGATGACGTCGGCGCGTTCACGGGTGCCCATCCCGACGGGGGCGAGGTTGCGGCCGGCGCGGGAGGCGGAGTACCCGGCGAAGTGCTTGAGGGTGGCGACGATCCCGGTGGACTCCAGGCCCTGCACGTAGGCGGTGCCGACGGTGCCGACCAGGTACGGGTCCTCGCCGACGGTCTCCTCGACGCGGCCCCAGCGGGCGTCGCGGACGACGTCCAGGACGGGGGCGAGGCCCTGGTGGACGCCGACCGCGCGCATGTCGCGGCCGATCGCGGCGGCCATCCGGCGGACCAGTGCGGGGTCGAAGGCGGCGCCCCAGGCGAGCGGCACGGGGTAGGCGGTGGCCTTCCAGGCGGCGAAGCCGGCCAGGCACTCCTCGTGGGCGACGGCGGGGATGCCGAAGCGGTTGGCGGCGGCGATCCGCTGCTGGGTGCGCATCAGCGAGAGCGCGCCGGTGGCCGGGTCGACGGGTGCGGTGCCGAACGGCCGGGTGAGCTGTCCGAGTCCGTGCGGCAGCAGGGTGTCGAGGGCGGGCGGCTCCTCCATCTCGTGCTGGTACGGGGCGACCTCGCCGCCCTCGTCGGAGGCGCCGACCCAGACGCCGAACAGCTGGGCGATCTTCTCCCGGAGGGTCATGGCGGCGATCAGGGCGTCGGCCCGTGCGCCCGGGTCGCGGGCGGTGTCCTGCCAGGCGGGGACGGCGGAGGTGGTCTCTACGGCCAGGTTCATGTGTCGGTCACTTTCCTCCGACGCCCATGAGCCCCTGGACGAGGGCGCGGCGGGCGAACAGGTAGACGAGCAGGATCGGGATCATGGACAGCACGACGGCGGCCAGCAGCCCGGGGACGTTGATGCCGTACTGGGTCTGGAAGTCGTAGAGGCCGAGGGTGATCACCTTGGTCTCGTCGGACTGGGTCAGCACCAGCGGGAAGAGGAAGCCGTTCCACGCCTGGAGGGCGGAGAAGACGGTGATGGTGGAGAGCCCGCCCTTGGAGAGCGGCAGCACCAGCTGGAGGAAGACCCGCCGGGGGGTGGCACCGTCCATCGCCATCGCCTCGTAGAGCTCGGGGGTGATGTCGCGCATCACGCCGGTGAGGACGAGGGTGCAGACCGGCAGCGAGAAGGCCGCGGTCGGCAGGATCACGCCGATCAGGTTGTCGTACAGGCCGGCCTTGCTGATGACGTAGAACATGGGCACGATCACCGCCTGCGCGGGGATCGCGAGGCCCAGCAGGAACAGCCGGAACGCCAGGTCGGTGGTCCGGCCGCGGCTGCGCACGATGGCGTAGGACAGCGGCGGCACCACCAGCAGCACGACGGCGACCACGCTCACCGTGACGATCACGGTGTTGAGGAAGTACTGGCCGAAGCCGCCCTGCAGGTCGTCGAGGTAGTTCTGCAGGGTGAGGTGCCGGGGCAGGCCGAGCGGGCCGCTCTCCGCGTAGTCGGCGCGGCTCTGCAGGGTGGCGGCCAGCATGGTGTACAGCGGCAGGCCGACGACGAACAGCCAGACCAGCGAGCCGAATCCGGCCAGGACGTTGGGGCGTCGCCTCATCACAGGCCCTCCGAGGTGCTGCGCATCCGGTCGTAGCCGGACAGCCGGACGACGGCGAGCGAGATGGCGGTGGCGACCAGGACGAGCAGCAGCGCGACCGCCGATCCGGTGCCGAAGTCGAAGCCCTTGAAGGCCTTCTGGTACATGTAGTAGGCGCTGATGGTGGTGTCGGTGCCGGGCCCGCCCTGGGTGAGGATGAGCACCGTGTCGAAGGTGGTGAGACCGCCGACCACCATGAGGATCACCGAGGTGATGATCGCGTTGCGCAACTGCGGCAGCGTGATGTGGAAGAACTGCCGTACGGTGCCGGCCCCGTCGATCGCGGCGGCCTGGTAGAGCACCGGTGGGACGGCGCGGGCCGCACCCTGGTAGATGAGCGTGTGGAACGGGGTGAACTGCCAGGCGCCGACCAGCACCAGCACCCCGATCGCGCCGGTCTGCGAGCCGAACAGGTTGCCGTCGCCGAACAGCCACTCGGCCTCGGCCGGGACGCCGAAGTTGGGGTCGAGCAGCGCCCGCCAGAGCACCGAGACGGCGGTGGCCGAGAGCAGCAGCGGCACGAAGTAGATCGCCGACAGCACCGCCCGGTTGCGCTGGTGCCCGGCCGCCCAGACCCCGAGCAGGATGCTGATCGGGGTCTGGACGGCCACGCCGAGCAGGGTGAGCAGCAGGCTCAACCACAGGCTCTTGACCATCACGGGGTCGTCGAAAAGCCGGTTCCAGTTGTCGAAGCCGGCGAACTCCGGTGAGCCGAGGCCGTTCCAGCGGGTGAAGGACAGCACGGCGACCAGGACGAGCGGCACGATCGCGAAGAGGACGAAGAAGACCGTGGCCGGGAGCGCCCAGGCGAACCCGGGGCGGGTCACCGCGGTGCCCGTCCGGCTCGCCGGTCGGCGCCGCGTCACAGCCCCGGTGGCAAGAGTTGTGGTCATGGTGCGACCCGTCTGGTGTCAGGAGTTCGGCAGGGCCTGCATGGCCTTGATGAAGCCGTTCTCGTCGATCTGGCCGTTGAAGAACTGCTGGACGGCCTGGTGGATGGGCGTGATCGCGGCCGGCGGGTACGCCTGGTCCCAGGAGAGCTGGAACGACGGCGCGGCCTTCACCAGGTCGAACTGGAAGGTGGAGTACGCCGGGTTGGCCGCGCTGCTCAGGAACTTGGGGGTGTTGCTGGTGGTCGGCAGGTTGCCGATGGCCAGCTGGCCCTGGACGAACTCGTCGGAGTACTGGAGCTTGAGGAACTCCGCGACGGCCTCCGGGTGCTTGGTCTTCTTCAGCACCGAGTAGAAGTTGTTGGTGTTGCCGACGACGTTCTTCGGGTCGCCCTTGCCGCCGGTGACGGTCGGGAAGGAGCCGTAGCCGAGGCTGGCCTTGGTGAAGTCGGGGCTGGCGTCCTGCTGGGTGGAGTACTCCCAGGAGCCCATCAGCTCGAAGGCGGCCTTGCCGCGGGCGAGCAGGGCCGGCGAGCCGCCGTCGGTGAACTTCACCGAGTCGAAGTTGGTGCCGAACGCGCCCGCGTCGATGAGCTGCTTGAGCATGCCGAGGGCCTTCTTGCTGTCCTCGCTCGCCCAGGCAGCCTTGTCGCCGCCGAGCGCCTTCTTGAACAGGTCCGGGCCGGCGACGCGGTCGTAGAGGTACTCGAACCACATCAGGGTCGGCCACTGGTCGCCGCCGCCGAGGGCGATCGGGGTGACGCCCTTGCCCTTGAGCGTCTGCACCGCGGCGAGCAGCTCGTCGAAGGTCTTGGGCGCACTCACGCCGGCGTCGGCGAGGACCTTGGTGTTGCTGAAGAGCAGCACCGGCTGGGTGCCGCGCATCGGGACGCCGTAGGCCTTGCCGTCGACCACGGCGGTGTCGAAGACCGAGGACAGGAAGTTGGCCTTGAGGCCCGGGTCCTTGGCGATCATGTCGTCGAGCGGCATCAGCAGGCCGGCGTCGACGAACGGCTTGATGCTGCCGCCGCCCCAGTTGAAGAAGACGTCCGGGGCCTGCTTGGTGTTGATGATCGTCTGCAGCTTCTGCTGGTAGTCGGCGCCCGGAATGGTGTCCAGGACGGCCTTGACCTTCGACGTCTTGTTGAAGGTGTCGACGATCTGCTTCTCGACCTTGTTGGTGGCGTCCCCGTAGACCAGGACGTGGATCTCTCCCGAACCACTGTCCCCGGAGGAGCCGGAGCCGCTGCCGCAGGCCGTCAGGGTGATCCCCAGGACCACGGCCGCGCTGCCTGCGGCGAGGGAACGGGAGAGCCGAGCGTGTCTTCTCATCGCGGTGCCTTTCGAAATCTTTCGGCATCTTCGCCGAAATTCTTGGCGCGCTGCGACGCTAGATCCGCGCTCCGAGGGGGGTCAACCCCCCGTCGCGCAGTTACCGGAACGTGACCTGGACACGTGCCTTATGCTGCACGCCATGCGAGAAGAGGAGGAGAACGGCCGCGTCACGCTCGCCCAGGTGGCAGAAGAGGCCGGCGTCTCCGTGTCCACGGTTTCGAAAGTTCTCAACGGCAGGCAGGACGTCTCCCGCCCGACCCGCCTCAAGGTCGAGCGCCTGCTGGAGGTCCACGGCTACCAGCGGACGCCCAAATCGGCCTGGGAGGCACCGCTCGTCGAGATCGTCTTCCCCGAGCTCGACAACCTCTGGGCGATGGAGCTGATCAAGGGCGTCGAGAACGTCGCCAAGGAGCACGGGGCCAGCGTGGTGCTCACCGAGAGCGGCACCCGGCACGCCCCGGACCCGAGCTGGATCGAGGGCGTGCTGCGCCGCCGGCCGCTCGGCGTGGTGCTGGTCTTCTCCAGCCTGCCGCTCGAGGTGAAGCAGCAACTCCGGTCCCGCGCCATCCCGTTCGTCATCATCGACCCGGCCGGCGACCCCGAGCCGGACGTGCCGTCGGTGGGCTCGGCGAACTGGGCCGGCGGCCTCGCCGCGACCCGCCACCTGGTCGAGTGCGGGCACCGCCGGATCGCCATCATCACCGGCCCCGAGGACATGCTCTGCTCGCTGGCCCGGCTGGACGGCTTCCGCTCCGCGATGGGCATGGCCGGCCTGGAGATCCCGCCCGGCTACGTCTCCTTCGGCGACTTCCACGTCGAGGGCGGCCGCCGCCGCGCCATGGAGCTGCTGGCCCTCCCCGAGCGGCCGACCGCGATCTTCGCCGGCAGCGACCTGCAGGCGCTCGGCGTCCTGGAGGCCGCCCGGGTGCACGGGTTGAAGGTCCCCGACGACCTGTCGGTGGTCGGCTACGACGACGTGCCGATCGCCCAGTGGACGAGCCCGGCCCTCACCACCGTCCACCAGCCGCTGCGGCAGATGGCCGAGGAGGCCGCGCAGATGCTGATCCGGATGCGCGCCGAGGGCGGCAGCGCGGCCCGCCTGGAACTCGCCACCAGCCTGGTCGTCCGCAAGAGCACCGCCCCGCCGCCCGCCGCCTGACCGATCGGCCGATCCCTCGAAAACGGCCAGCCGAAAACGGTCGGCGCGCACGGCGCCCGCTTTTCTGGGACCGCGGGGCCCGGAAGGTCACGGCGGCCAGCAGCAAGGTCTTGCAGAAAGTTACATTCATACTGCCGAGTAACCTTGACTCCCCGACCCTGCCGGGCGCATCGTCGGGACTACGCCGCCACCACCCCGTGCGGTCCTCCTCCTGTGCCATCCCCGCAGGTCAGCCGTTCCACCCGCTGACGGTCGCGCCCCCACGCGACCGCCCGTGCCGTCCGAGGAGGGCCAGCCCCCATGACCATCGGCCTCCCACCGGCCGGGGCCCGTACGTGCCCCGCCACCGCCGCCTCCGCCTCCCCCGCCCCGCGGCCCGTCCACCCGGCGTACCACCACCCGCTCTGGCTGGTCACCGTGCCCACGACCCACCCCGACGGCCGTACCGGCACCCAGAGCTTCGCCGTCCGCGCCCTCACCGTGCAGGAGGCGATGGCCACCGCCGGCCGCCGCGCCCACGCGGACAGCGCCCGGACGCGCCGCCGCGGCGCCCGTCTCGACCTCCGCAACGCCAGCGCCGTGCTGCACCGCTGACCGCCGTCAGCCGACGGTCGCGCCCGCCTTCAGCAGCCGGGCCAGCGCCTCGGCGTACGGCTGGGGGCGGCGGCGCCGGGCGACGGCGATGCCGAAGTGCCGGGCCGGCCGCGGCGGCCGGACCGGAACCACCCTCGTGCCCGGCAGCGGCGGGTCCAGCGCCACCTGCGGCACCAGGGAGACCCCGACCCCCGCGGCCACCAGCGACCGGGCGAAGAAGTAGTCGGTGGTGCTGCCGGCGACCCGCAGGTCGAACCCGGCCAGCGCGGCGTGCCGGTGCAGGAATGCCTCGGTCTTCGAACAGCCCACCACCCAGCGGTCGTCGGCGAGTTCGGCGAGGTCCAGCTCCTCGCGGCCGGCCAGCGGGTGGGCCTCCGGGAGCACCACCGAGAGCGGGTCGTCCATCAGCGGCGTCCAGTCGAGGCCGGAGCGGTCCCCGGGCTGCACCGGCAGCGGGCCGTCGAAGTGGTAGGCGATCGCCAGGTCGGCGACGCCCTCGCGCACCATCGGCAGGCTCTCCTCGGGCTCCCGCTCCACCACGTGCAGGTCGGCCTCGGGGTGCTCGGCGGCGAACCGGGCCAGTGCCGCGGGCAGCAGGTGCCGGCCGCCGGTGGTGAAGGTGGCCACCGTCAGCCGCGGGCGTGGTGCGGCCAGCCGGTCGATCTGCTCCCGGGCGTGGCGGAGTTCGGCGCCGATCGCACCGGCCGCCTCGACCATCAGCCGCCCCGCCTCGGTCAGCACCACACCGCGGGTGGAGCGCTCCACCACCAGGGTGCCGAGCCCCCGCTCCAATGCCGCGACCTGCTGGGACACCGCGGACGGGGTGATCCGCAGCGCGGCCGCCGCCCGGTTGAAGCTGCCGTGCTCGGCGACCGCCTGCAGCACCCCGAGCCGGTGGACGTCGATCACCGCAGCCCCTCCCGTCGACAGTTCTCCTTACGACCGGTTCAGCAGGTCGCCAGTTCCGCTGCTGACGATACGCCAGGAGAGTGGAGCCATGAGAAGCGTCTGCATCATCGGCGGAAGCCGGTACTTCGGCCTGCACCTGGTGTCCCTGTTCCGCGATGCCGGAGTCGCGGTCACCCTCGTCAACCGCGGCTCCGCCGCCCCGCCCCCGGGCGTCGACCACGTCCGCGCGGACCGCTCGGACGAGGCCGCGCTGACGGCCGCGCTCCGCGGGCGGACCTTCGACGCGGTGGTCGACCAGGTGCTCTACACCCCGCTGCAGGCCGCCGTGGCCTGCCGGGTCTTCGCCGACCGCACCCCGCGCTACGTGATGACCTCGACCATGGAGGTCTACGACCCGGCGACCTCCCCGCTCGTGCCCGCCTCGGACGGCCCGGTCACCGAGGGCTTCGTCGACCCGGCGGCCTGGTCCGTCGACCTCGACCTGCCCTGGCACGACCCGCAGGCGCTCGCCCGGCACTTCGACGCGGCGACCGGCTACGCGGAGGGCAAGCGGCAGGCCGAGGCGGTGCTCGCCCGCTCCGCGCCGTTCTCCTGGGCGAGCGTCCGCAGCGCCCACGTGCTCGGCGGCGGCGACCGCGACTTCACCGGACGGCTGGCGCACTACGTGGAGCGGATCGCCGCCGGCCGCCCGGTCGCCGTCCACCGGGGCGCCCGGCCGACCTCCTTCGTCCACCACCGGGAGATCGCCACCGTGCTCGCCCGGGCCGCCGTCACCGACGCCGACGGGCCGCTGAACGCCTGCTCGCACGGCGCGCTCGACGCCGCCCGGCTCTCCGGACTGATCGCCGAGCGGCTCGGCACCACGGCCCGGTTCCGGACGGCGGAGGGCGGGGACGCCTCCCCGTTCTCCTTCGACCGCTCGTACGCCATGGACAACGGCCGGGCCGCCGCACTCGGCTTCCCCCTGTCCCGGACGGCCGACTGGCTGCCCGCGGCGATCGACGAGGCGGCCGGGGCCTCGAAGGCCGCCACGGCCGGAAGGGCGGTCTGAGATGCACCGGCGCACCATCGGCGGCACCGCCGTCCATCCGGTCGGCCTCGGCGCGATGCCGCTGTCCGTCGAGGGCCGCCCGGCCGAGGAGGACGCCGTCGCGGTCGTCCACGCCGCCCTCGACGCGGGCGTCACCCTGATCGACACCGCCGACTCGTACCACTGGCACGCCGGGGAGCGCGGCCACAACGAACGGCTGATCACCCGGGCCCTGGCCCGCCGCGGCGGGGACCGCGACCGGGTGCTGGTGGCCACCAAGGGCGGCCGCGGCCGCCCCGGCGACGGCTCGTGGACGGTCGACGGCCGCCCCGAGCACCTGCGACGGGCCTGCGAGGAGTCGCTGCGGCGGCTCGGCACCGAGGCGATCGGCCTCTACCAACTGCACAAGCCGGACCCGCGGGTGCCCTGGGCCGAGTCGGTGGGCGCCCTGCGGGAACTGCTGGACGCGGGGAAGGTCCGCGCCGCCGGGATCTCCAACGCCGACGCGGCGCAGATCCGTGAGGCGCACGCGATCCTCGGCGGCGGCCTGGTCTCGGTGCAGAACCGCTACTCCCCCGCCGACCGCTCCGCCGAGCCGGAGCTGCGGCTCTGCGAGGAACTCGGACTCGCCTTCCTGCCGTGGAGCCCGCTCGGCGGCATCTCCCGCAGCTCGCTGGACGGCCCCTCCGCACCGGACCCCTCCGGCCCCGCCCCCGCGGACACGCCCTTCCACCGGGTGGCCGCCGCCCGCGGCACCTCGCCGCAGCGGGTCTGCCTGGCCTGGCTGCTCGCGCTCTCGCCCGTGGTCGTCTCGATCCCCGGCGCGAGCCGGCCGGCCTCCGTCCGGGACTCCGCGGCCGCCGCCGGCCTCGTCCTGGAACCCGCCGAGCTCGCCCTGCTGCCCGACCGGACACCCGCCTGACCTGCCCCGCCGGGGCCGCGCCGCTGGTACGGGCGGGTGCGAATGGCCCCATAGGACGCTCGACGGCACACCCCTCCTCATATGATCGGAGCGACATGCGCCATCCTTGGTGGTGAGAAACACCACCGGACGATGCAGGAGGAAGCACGTGGACGACGTTCTTCGCCGCGCCGCGCTGTTCGCGGCCCTCGACGACGACCAGGCTGCCGAGCTGCGCGCTTCCATGACCGAGGCGACCCTCGCCCGCGGCGAGTCGCTGTTCCACGAGGGCGACCCGGGCGACCGGCTGTACGTCGTCGTCGAGGGCAAGGTGAAGCTGCACCGCGCCTCGCCGGACGGCCGCGAGAACATGCTCGCCGTACTCGGCCCCAGCGAGATGATCGGCGAACTGTCGCTGTTCGACCCGGGCCCGCGCACCGCCACCGCCACCGCACTGACCGAGGTCAAGCTGCTCGGCCTCGGCCACGGCGACCTGCTGCCGCTGCTGCACGCCCGCCCCGAGGTGTCGATCGCACTGCTGCGCGCCATCGCCCGCCGCCTGCGCCGCACCAACGACGTCATGTCCGACCTGGTCTTCTCGGACGTGCCCGGCCGTGTCGCCAAGGCGCTGCTCGACCTCTCCCGCCGCTTCGGCGTGCAGTCGGAGGAGGGCATCCACGTCTCCCACGACCTCACCCAGGAGGAGCTGGCCCAGCTGGTCGGCGCCTCCCGCGAGACGGTCAACAAGGCGCTGGCCGACTTCGCCGGCCGCGGCTGGCTGAAGCTGGAGGCCCGCGCGGTCGTCCTCCTCGACGTCGAGCGCCTCTCCCGCCGCTCCCGCTGACCCGGGGCAAGCACTCAGGGGCGCAACCGGGCAGGCATCCAGGGGCGCCCCTGGCTGCTTGCCCTGCCTGCTTTCCGACTACAGCCCCTGGATGAGTCCGTGGTCCTCCAGGTAGCCGAGCTGGGCCCGGACGGAGAGTTCGGCGGCCGGCCACAGGGCCTTGTCCACGTCGGCGTACACCCGGGCCACCACCTCCTCCGCGGTGCGGCAGCCGGCCTCCACGGCGGTCTCCACCTGGGCGAGCCGGGCGGCCCGGTGGGCGAGGTAGTAGTCGACGGCGCCGAGCGCGTCGGCGAGCACCGGGCCGTGCCCGGGCAGGACGGTCCGCACACCGTGCTCCGCCGCCATGGTGTGCAGGCGGCGCAGCGAGTCGAGGTAGTCGCCGAGCCGGCCGTCCGGGTGGGCGACCATCGTGGTGCCGCGGCCGAGCACGGTGTCGCCGGTGAGGATCGCGCCGTCGGCGGGCAGGTGGAAGGTCAGTGAGTCCGCGGTGTGCCCGGGGGTGCCCACGACCCGGATCTCCAGGCCGCCGACCTCGACGACCTCGCCGGGCCGCAGCCCTTCGTCGCCGAGCCGCAGGGCCGGGTCCAGGGCGCGCACGTGGGTGCCGGTGAGTTCGGCGAACCGGGCGGCGCCCTCGGCGTGGTCGTGGTGGCCGTGGGTGAGCAGGGTGAGGGCGATCCGCTTGCCCTGCTGTTCGGCGGTGTCGACGACGCGGCGCAGGTGGCCCTCGTCCAGCGGACCCGGGTCGATCACGACGGCGAGGTCGGAGCCGGGTTCGGACAGCAGCCAGGTGTTGGTGCCGTCCAGGGTCATCGGGGAGGGGTTGGGCGCCAGCACGCAGTGCGCCCGCGGGGTGGCCCCGCCGCCGACGGTGGCGGCGGGGTCGCCCGGAAGGAGACCGCTCACCGGCTGCCCTCGCGCACCAGGTTGCGCGCCGGCAGCGCGCGGGTGAGCCTGCGCGGAGCGGTGCCCGGCGGGGGAGCCGGGCCTCACCCGGCTGTTCCCCGCTGGGCACTCCCCCGGCTGCCCCTCCCGTTCGGCGGCGATCAGTTCGGACAGCAGGTCGTCGCCCGGTGCGGCCCGCTTGTGGGCGATCAGCTCGCCCAGGAAGCCGTGCATGGCCCGCATCGCCTCGCGCGAGCGTCCGGGGGCGCCGGGGTCGGGCGAGAGCAGGGTGTCCGTCCAGGCCCGGAAGTCGACCCGGTGTCCGGCCGGGACGCCCAGCAGGTCGCAGATCACGGCGACGGACAGCGGGGCGGCGAGGTCGGCGACCACGTCCCCGCGGCCGCGGGCCTCGACCGGGTCGAGCAGTTCCTCGGCCGCACGCCGGATCGGTTCGCGCAGCGCCTCGGTGCGCCGGGGGCCGAGTGCCGCGGCGACGAGGCGGCGCAGCCGGGCGTGGTCGGTGCCGTCCCGGTTGAGCAGGTGGGCGTCGAGTTCGGGCGGCAGGGAGTCGCCGGCCGTGCCGCGGCTCCGGGCGTGCCGCTTGTCGAGGGCGAACCGGGGATCGGCGGCCGCCTCGCGGACCTGCTCGTACCCGGTGATCAGCCAGACCGGCGCGGCGTCGGGGGCGACCGCCCGGTGGACGGCGCCGCGGCGGTGCAGGGCCGCGCAGGCACCGTGCGGGTCGGTCAGGAAGGCCCCGTCCAGCGGGACGGGCTCGTCGGCGGGCGGCAGCACCGCGTCCTCCTCGGTCTCGGCACGGCACACCGCCGACGGGGCGACGTGCGACGGCAGCATGTGCCGCGTCAGGCAACCTCCGC
>NZ_JBEYFP010000072.1:0-18355 GCF_040634455.1 Kitasatospora sp. NPDC007106 | reverse complement strand
GCAGTCACCCCGAGCCAGGGACCGACCGCGGCCGGAACCGCCGTCACGCTGGTCGGCACCAACCTGACCAACGCCACCGCGGTCACCTTCGGCAGCACCCCCGCCACCTCCTTCACCCCCGTCTCCGCCACCCAGATCAACGCCACCGCCCCCGCGGGCACCGGCACGGTCAATGTCACAGCCACCACCCCCGGCGGCACCAGCAACGGCCAGCCCTACACCTACCTGGCGGCGCCGACGCTCACCTCCATCAACCCGGTCCAGGGTCCGCTGGCCGGCGGCATCACGGTGACGCTGGTCGGCACCAACCTGACCAACACCTCCGCGGTCACCTTCGGCAGCACCCCCGCCACCTCCTTCACCCCCGTCTCCGCCACCCAGATCAACGCCGTCGCACCGGCCGGAAGCGCGGGACCGGTCCAGGTCACCGTCACCACCCCGGGCGGAACCAGCAACAGCCTCACCCACACCCGCATCCAGGCACCCACCATCTGACCGGAAGCCCCGCTGAACGCCACGCTGCCGGTGGCGACCACCCTGCCGACCGCCACAGTCCCCCGTTGCCGACACCACGCTGGCGGCCGGGCTGCAGGAGGGCGAGGTGGCGATGAAGGGCAGCTGACCGGGTGCCCGGGCCGGGCACTGCCAGGTCGTCGTGCCACCGGAGCAGTGACAGGCTGGAGGCAAGGCGTTGAGGCCAGAGAGGTGATCCGTCATGACCGAGCACCCGCACGTCTCGCTGGTACGCAAGGGATACGAAGCGTTCTCCCGCGGAGACATGACCACCCTGTCCGAGATCCTCGCCAAGGACGTGACACACCACGTGCCCGGCAGCCACATCCTTTCCGGCGACCACAAGGGGCTGAACGCGGTCCTGGAGTACTACCGCAGGCTCGGCACCGAAAGTGCCGGCTCCTTCAGGGTCGAGCTGCACCACCTGTTCATCGACGGCCGGGGCCACGTCATGTCGGTGCACCGCGCCACCGCCGAACGGGGCGGCAAGCAGCTGGACGCCATGGGCGGGATCATGTTCAGGATCGTCGGCGAGAAGGTCACCGACCTGGACGAATGCGTCGAGGACCTGGAGACCGGCAACGAGTTCTGGAGCTGATCCACACACCGGCTCCCGGGGGATCGCGCCGGTCGTCGCAGCCGTGCGACGCGACGTGGACCGCATCCAGGCCGACGTCGGCGCCCCCTGCCTTCTTCTTCCCTGGTCGCAGCGCCCACCATGGCCGCCCAGCGGCTGCAGTCACCCGCCGCCGACCACGGCGCAGCACAGGGCGGGCGCAGCACAAGGCGGGCGCGGCACAGGGCGGGCGCGGCCCGGAACGCGCCTGCGGCCTCCGGGCCCGGGGCGAAGCCGTCCTGGGCTGGGTGGCGGGGACGACGCCGGAGGGGGACAGCAGGCATCTGGTCCCCTTGCAGGCTTCGGTGGGCCGTCTCGGAGGGCCTGGCCATGGAGACGCGTGGCTCAGCCGTAGTGCCTGGCGCCCTTGGCGCTGCCCCCACCGGCGTTCCAGGGCTGGCCGGACCCGGGCGGCTGGAGCGGGTTGCTGTTCGAGACTGACTACCCTCCCCACAGTCGTCGGGCGAGGGACTGGAGCAGAGGTGTGAGTCTGTCGATGATGTGCCGGTCGGTGTGAGTGTCGCCGGGCATGGACCAGACCGAGAGCTGCACACCTGCAATACCGGTCGTCACGGTGCCGGACGCGAACTGCCCGAGGGTGAAGGCATCGAGGCCGGCCGGATCAGGGAAGTGATCGCTGTTGGTGTTGGCGTACAGCAGATTCCCATGGGAGTTGATCTGCCGGTAGCCCTGCATGGCGAGGCTCGTGGCTGAGGGATCGGTGGGCCCGTACCAGCTGTCGATGATCAGTAGCCTGTCGATCTTGACGTTGGTGCCGGCTACGATCTGGTCGTTCCAGATCCGGGGCCGGCGGCCCAGGGATATGAGCCAAGCGCCCATGGTGTTGTAGTAGGCGTACTGGGAATCGCGAGCCCTGATCGGGTCGCCGTAGTACCTGACGGTGTCGTCGTGGACCATCCATTCGTCGCCACCGATGTGCCAATCCCGGCCGGGGAACACCGGCAACCATTCGGCGATCAGCTCTTTGGCGAAGTCGACCGCAGCGTCCTTCCGCAGGTCGAGGCTCCCGCCGCCGAACGTGGTGGTGAGGCGCAGGTCCGGACGGCACGCCAGTGCCGCTGCCATGTGTCCGGGAGTGTCGATTTCCGGGACGACGGTGATGCCTTTGCCGATGGCGTAGGTCACGAGCGTCTGCAAGTCGGCCTTGGTGTAGTGCTGTGGGGCGACACATTCGGGGATGATCGCGGATTCGAGCCGATAGGCCTGGTCGTCCGTGAAGTGGAGATGGAGTTGGTTGAAGTGGCTCAGGGCCAGGGCATCCACGACAGCTTCCAGAGCCGCAGGCGGATACCAGCGGCGCGCGACGTCGAGACCGAGGGACCGCACGGCGGGTAACGCCGGGCCGGCCGGGAGCTCGGGAGAACGGCGGTGCCAATGCCCGGTGCTGACCATCATGGCGGCGGCGAGGGCCGCCGCGAAGATCCGTGGAGGGTTCAATTCGGTTCCTGCAGTTCCTTGTAGCTGAACCCGTGCGACACCCGGCACGCTCGACGCAGGCCGCCGCGCCACCGGGCCGTCCCGTCAAGGGCGCGAGCCTTCGCCTGATGGATGGTCAGATCAACCAGATGACGACCGCCGCGATGATCAGCCAACTCACCACCCCGAAGCCGATGGCCGGCAGCAAGGATCTGATCAGACTTCGTTCGTTCACATCCGCACCCTAGGACGAGAGGTTCGAGCTACCCGCCCAGCCCGCTGCGGAGATTCGTGTAGCGCCCGGCGGAAAATCGTCAAGCGTAGACGAATTGACGTTCGTGGGGCGGATCGGGCTTTTCGGTCAGGTAGTGTCCGGAGGGATGAGATCGGCTGGCGAAGGCCGGTACCGCCCATGGCCACACGTCCCCGCGTCCCGGCCGTGGGCAGGTCCGCCCGGGCGAGACGGGCCATTCCCAAATCCCCACTCGCACAGGTGTGTTCGTGCACGGCGTGTCACTGCCGGTACGCGGTTTCGATCCGCTTTGATGGCCCACTGGATCCTTCGCCGTGGGCCATGTACAGCGGCTGGCCACCGGGTCGATGCCGCGGGGGCGTCAATCGGTTCGGTGGCGCCGAGCGAGCCGGCTGGGCGTGGGCCACCGCGTTCCGACCGCGGCGAGCACATCCGAAGGCCGTTCGGGAGGGGGTTACCGCCGGCTCCCTGGAGCAGCACCGGACCGGCGCCGTGCTGTACGTCGACTCGTGCGGGTTCCCCACCGTGGAAGACAGGAGACTTCGGGATGAACAGACGCAGCTTTCTGACCGGCAGTGTGACGGCGGCCGGCATCACCACCGGCGCGGGGGGCTTGGTCGCCGCGGCCACCGGTCGTACCGTGAACCCCGCGAGCGTCAGCGTCAAGGACTCCGGCGCCGTGGGCGACGGCGTCGCGGACGATACCGTCGCGATCCAGACCGCGATCGACCGCGGCGACCCCGTCGTACGGTTACCCGCGGGAACCTACAAGATCACGGCTCCTCTCAGACTCCGCTCACACCTCGCCCTGGTCGGCGACGGCATGGCGTCCACCTCCATCAACCAGACGGGGGCCGGCACCCACGGACTGGTCGGCGCGGACCTGGAATGCGTCGCCGTCCGAGACCTGATGATCTCCGGGCCGAAGGGCACCGCCGCGTCCGACGGCGTGCACATCACCAACGCCAACGCCGCCGACATCGGCATGTTCTACCTGTCCATGTCCAACGTCATGGTCCGCCGGTTCCCCGGCTCCGGGCTGGCGCTGCAGGACCCGGTCATGTGCGACCTGACGAACGTCACCGCGAAGGAGTGCGGCGCCGCCGGATTCGACCTCTCCGGCGGCGGCACATCGGTCACGTTCACCGCCTGCTACGGACACCACAACGACAACGGCTTCCGACTGAACTCCGTCTACTACTGCATGTTCAACGGGTGCGGTGCGGACAACAACACCAACGGGTACAAGACGGAGGCCACCGAGGCGATCACCTTCAACGCGTGCGGCGCCGAAGCGAACAGTGCCAACGGCTGGCAGATCACCGCGGGCTCCGGAGGCGTCGTGCTGAACAACTGCTGGTCCGACGCCCCGGGCAATACGCCCTTCAAGATCACCGGCAACAGTGACGGCATCACCCTGATCAATCCGTCGCAAGGCAGCGACAAGGCCACGGCCCCCTACTTCATCCAGGTCGACAAGGGCTGCTCGAACGTCGCCGTCCTGGGCGTCCGCGCCAAGGGCCTGGCCACCAGCTATGCGACCGGTACCACTCGAGTGCTCTGACGTTCTGGTCGTCCGACCCTCTCGGCGGGTCTCCCGCTCACCGCTCCGTGCCGCACCAGGGGCCGCGACGGAAGGTGAACTCATCGACGCCGAGCACGAGCGGCCCCGCGTGAGCGGCGGGTCGGGCAGCGTGCGAATGAAGGCGAGAACGGCGTGCGCGCCGACCCCGGCAGTCGGGCCGCCCGGGGAGCCGTCTGCCCGGACGGACGACCGAGGCCGGCGCGACGGACTCGAACAGACTGTGCTGCAGCACCGTCCGCCGACCACACCGGAGTGTGAGCCCGTCGCTACGTGGTGAAGGGTCTCCCCTCGACGACGGGATCGGCACGGCACGGAAGCGATACCGGCCCGGTCGACCACCATGACCGTTCTCCGCCCCGGGACACCTCCGTCCGGAGGAAACACCAGCCGTGGGATCCGTGCTCGTCCCGATGCGCACATGTCGTCCCGGTGGGGAATGTGCCCACCAGGCTGGGGAATTGCGCGAGCCAGCCGGCTCGCCGGCGGGGAATCCTCGTGAGCGCCCCGCCGTGTCCTCCCGTCCGAGCAGGGACAGATGCTCAGGCCCACCGCGGAATGCCGTAGGCCCATCCCCGTTGGAGGCATCTCGCCTGCCTGCGACCGGTGCCGACGCTGACGGCTCAGCACGGCCCGAGGCGATCACTTCATGGACGGACCGCGCATTCCGACAGGGGGACGCCTGGCGAATTGACTCCGGTCGGGGAATTTCGCGAGCGACCGGTGGGGAATTCCGCAAGCCCACCGGATCGGGCCGGCCGGAGTACCGGATCCAATGGGACTCAAGCCCGTTCGAGGACTTCGACCGTGCCTCGGTTGCATTTCCCACCGCAGGTCATTACTTTTTGTATCTGTTCGACTGCATACCGCTTGTTCACGTAAAGGCCAGGCCGCCCGGCCCGGCGTCATCAACCAGTGAGGCCAAGGAATGCGAACGATTCTGGTCAGATCATTCATCACCGCTGTGGCGGCGGTGGCGGTATTCCCCGTTCCGGCGTCGGCGGCGGGAAGCGGAACCACGCCGCTGACCGCCCAGGTCGACTCCGGCACACTCGACATCACCGTACCGACGACATCCGTCAGCCTCGGCACCGTGACTGCCAGCACCTCCCCCCAGACGGTCACCAGCCAGATCGGGGACGTCGTTGTGACGGACGGGCGCGGCGGCACCGTGGGATGGACGGCGACGGCGAACGCGGTCGACTTCACGGGGCCGCAGAACATCTCGGTGTCGGCCGCGGGCTCCAGCAGCTACACCAGCCCGACGGCCGTGGTCACCGGTACCGCCACCGTCGCGAACGCCGACCTCACCGCGCTGTACCCTCCCGGCCCCGTGCAGACTGCCACCGGTGTGTCCGGAATCAACACCGCTACCTGGAATCCCACGATCTCCCTCACCATCCCGGGGAACGCCCTGACCGGAACGTACAGCTCGACGCTCACGCATTCTGTTGCCTGACCGTCCCGAGCGTTTCCCGGAGGCGCGACCAGTGCGCAGGATCATCGCGGCAGTGCTGGCATCCGTCGTCCTCGTCCTCACCGCCGGCAGCCCCTCGGTGGCCGGCGGTGCCCCTTTCCGGACAGAACGAGTGAATGCCAACGGGCGCGGCATCGGCATTCGGCTGGTGGACATCCCCACCGATCTCGCCGACGACCCGCGGGCGCGTACGTACATCATCGACAACCTGTCCCCCGGTACGACCATCCAGCGGCGTGTCGAGGTGACGAACAGCACCGATTCCCCACTCCATGTGGAGCTGTACGCGGGCGCCGCCGACATCAAGGACGGCTCCTTCATCGGTGCTCCCGACAGGACCGCGAACGAGCTGACGTCGTGGACCACACTCCGTCAGGAAACCGTCGACGTGCCCGCGGGCGGATCCGCCCGCGGGACTGCCGCCATCGCGGTGCCGAAGGACGCGGCTCCGGGCGAGAGATACGCCGTGATCTGGGCCCAGGTGAAGGGCAAGAGCAGCGGCAGCATCACCCTGGTCAGCCGCACCGGGGTCCGGATCTATCTCTCTGTGGGCGGCAACAACCCGCCCCCACCGATGCTCACTGCCGACAGCATGACCGCCGCACGGGACGGCGAAGGGCGCGGAACCGTCGTCGCCCAGGTACACAATGTCGGGGGGCGTGCTCTCGACCTGACGGGCACGCTCAAGCTCTCCCACGTGGACCGCAGGCTCACAGCCGGTCCTTACAACATCCAACTGGGCGTCAGCCTGGCACCCGGTCAGTCCGGATCCGTGAAGGCACTCGTGACCGACCTCGTGGACGACGGCCCCTGGACCGCGACCCTCGAGCTCAAGAGCGGGCTGCTGCAGGAGGCGTACCAGGCGACGATCACCTTTCCCCGCGCCGGCGGTGGGGCCGTGCCCGTGGCCGCGCACCCGAGTGAAACGCCCACCAGGGTCAGTCCCCTGCTGCTCCTCGGGCTGCTGGCCGCGGTCGTCCTGCTGCTCGTAACGGCCGGTCGGCTGCGTCACGCTCGTCGGGCCGCCCGAGCCCAGGCCCGGGACGAGGATGTCGGCGCTCGGTAGCCGGTTGCACGAGGGCAGCCGTCCGGGCATCGCCGACCGGCCAGGTGCCTGAGCACGGGCGAGCACTCCGCGTTCCGCACCCCCGCGCACATGCCCGGGGGTTCACGGCGTCCCCTCCCCCACCATCGCTCCACCCGCCGTGAACCGTCGTGTCGACCGGCACGTACCCCACTCCGGAAAGGCCACTGCGATGTCCGAACCAGAACTGACCCCGGAAGAGGCCGCGTTCGCCCGGCAGTACGTCGATATCCCGCCCGGGCTCTCCGTGGATCGCCAGGACGTCGCGCGAGCCCGGCTCGCCGAGGCAGCAGGCGGCCGCTACCGAAAAGTAGGGCCGGGCATGTACGAAATCGCCACCAAGGCCGCACCTGACGACAACTGACGCATCCGCCCGCGGGACCACGCAGTAGGCAGGCCGCGCACGGCGTGGAGACGTCCCACCTGGCCGACCGCCTGGCGCTCTCCACGCCGTCAGCCGCGCGCAGGGTGAACCTCCGGCCACCGGGGGCTCGGTGTCGCGAGGCCCCGCTGCCCGCGGTGCGCGCGGGGAACCGTGCGGGTTTGCCGGGTGTCGGACCTGGCGCTCGGGCGTCGCGGACCTGTCCATGGTGCTCCGCGGCAGCGCCCCGGCTCGTCACAGCGGACCGGTGGCGGCGGGCCCCGGTGCCCCTGAACGCCGCTCTCTCCCCTGGTGCCCCGACCCGCGGGCGTTTTCGCAGGGCCGCCCGGCGGCACGGTATCGCGGGGATGCCGCGACGTCGCTCTGTCCGTGCCCTGGTTCACGACAGCACCACCGTCGCAGCCGCGACCGCGGGCCGACCGTGGGTGAAGTGCCACCCGCACTCACGGCCGGCGGCGCTCCACGCTTCCGTCCCTGCCGGGTCGGGGGACCCGTTCTGCTGCGCGGGCTCTCGCGCCGTCCCAGGTCCCCGGACCACGTGCGCACTCGGCTTCCCTGTCCCCGGCGCGATCCGCGCACGCCTCCTCCTGCAGCTCGGCGCCGCGCCCGAGTCACTCCCCCGCCCTCAACTCCCGGCCGGATCACGACTCCACGCCCCGAGGGAGGGACGTGGTGCTCGACCCGGGTGAAGCGCAGGAGGTCGGCCCCGGCTGCTTCCGCCTCCTCGCGCGATCACGCTCCGGACGCCGGACCACCACCGGCCCCGGACTCCTCCCGACGCCCCACCACCGGATAGGCCCGCGCGACCAACAGGCCTGTCGAGGAGGCCAGCCCCGTCGTCGAGACGTGACGCAGACCCGCGGCGGCGAAGAGCGCGCTGAATTCTGCCTCGGTACGCTCCCGGCCCGGGTGCAGTGCCATCATGACGGTGTCCCGCAGCTTCCCGTCGTGGGGTGTGTTACCCGCCGGCACGATCGCGTCGATCACGACGACCTGAGCATCGGGCGCCATCGCCCGCCGGATCACCTCGAGCACGGTGATGCACTGCTCGTCGTCCCAGTCGTGCAGGATCATCGAGAGCAGGTAGGTGTCCGCGCCCTCCGGCACGCCGTCGAAGAAGTCCCCGCCGACCAGGTCCACCCGATCGGCGACGCCGGCGGCCTCCAGCACCGCTTTCGCACCACGGATCACCGACGGCTGGTCCAGCAGGGTGGCCCGCAGCTCCGGGTGGCGGGGCAGGATCGTGGCGAGCAGATGGCCCTGCCCGCCACCGACGTCGACCACCCGCCTCACGCCGCTCAGGTCACAGCTCTCCACCGCCACGGCGTGCACACGGCGAGCCATCTCACCCATGGCGTCGTTGAAGAGTTCGGCATGCTCCGGGTGGGCGGCCAAGTAGGACCACCACTCCGTGCCGTGCACGTGCGGGAACGCCGGACGACCGGTGCGCACCGAATACGACAGTGAGTTGATCGCCTGGAGCTTCTCGGGCATCCCCCAGAACCGGATCCAGGCGCGCACCGACCCGGGCACGTCGGCCCGCAGCGTCTCGGCCAGTGGGGTCAGGGCGAACGTCCCGGCCTCCACCTCCTGGAAGACGCCCTGGGAGGCCAGTGCCCGCAGCAGCCGGTGCAGCGATCGCTCGTGTGCCCCGCACCGGCGGGCGAGCTGCGAGACCGGCGCCGGCCCGCCCGCCAGGATTTCTGCTATCCCGAACTCTTCTGCCACGACGAGGAGTTGGGTGACGAGCGCGCCGTGCAACAGAGCCATCATCCGTTGCTGCGCCTGCGGATCCGTCGACCGGGGAGCCGTCCCCCGTGGGTGCTCGGCGGCGCCCTCATGGGCCTTCCGCGGTCTTTCCTGTCCGTGAACCGTGAGGTTTTCCACGCGACTTCTCCTTGTCGTCAGGGGCGACTACCCGTATCTCGGGTGGGACACCTGGAGTTCTCCGAGGACGGCGCGGCGGCGCGGATCGGCAGTGCAGGGCCAGCGCCCGGATCGGGTGTGCCGCATACGGGCTGCTCCTGTCGGTGCTGTTGTCATTCACCAGCCGCCGCGGACAGCCCTCGGTCCAGGATCACCGTCAGCTTGGCACGGCCCCCGGCGTCCCGCACTGCGCCGAGGTGAACCGTGCTCGCCGGCGCCGTGTTGATGAGTACTCGAAGTTCCCCACCCGCTCGCCGGTGCCGCAGATCGTTGCCGACTGAAGGGAATGAGGATGGTTGGCGAGCGATGTGCGAGGAGCCGCCCGGCCCACGTCCGAGCAGGAGGTGGACACCTTCGACGAGTGCCGGTGATCCTGCGGACTGCCGCAGCCCTCACCGGCCGACGCGCCGTCAGTCCGGCGGCCCAGCGCCGGTGGCAGCCGCCGAGCGCCGCCTTTAGCGTCAGTGCGGGCCCCGACGCCGACAAGCCGGCCATCGGCTGAGCCCGCCGTCCGGCCCCACCGCATCGCCCGAGCCACGAGAGCAGGTCACCAAGGAATGCCCAGGAACCGAGTCCGCCGCCTGGCCGCGGTCACCGCCGCCGCGACCTCCATCACCACCGTCCTGGCCGCGCTGGGTGCGGCGCCGCCGGCTCATGCGATCGGCCGGCTGCACGTGGTGCAGCCGGGCGAATCGATCCAGCGAGCCGTCGACTTGGCGCTCCCGGGTGACACCGTCCAACTGCTTCCGGGCACCTATCCGGGCAGCGTCCGGATCACCACGCCCGGGCTCGCACTTCGCGGCGCCGGGCCCAGCAGTGTCATCACCCCGGGCGCGGAAGCCGAGGGCACTGCGGGTGACCCGACCTGCGCCGCAGCCGGGCACGGTCTCTGCGTTGCCGGCAGCGACCAGCACCCGCTCCCGGGCATCACCATCGAGGCGCTTGCTGTCACCGGGTTCCGGAAGAACGGCATCACGGCCGCCGCGACCGACGGCATGACCGTGCGGGCCACCTACGTTCACGACAACGGCCAGCAGGGCATCAGCCAGGAGGGGTCCACCCACGCCGTGATCGTCGGCAATGAGTCCACCGGCAACGGCCAGTCAGGGATCTTCCTCGCCAACGTCGTGGACAGCAAGGGCAACGGCGCCATCGACACCGGCGGCACCGTGGTGAGTGGCAACCGCCTGACCGGAAACCGGATCGGCGTCGCCGTCCGCCGCTTGCGCGGTCTCAGCGTCGAGCAGAACGAGATCCAGGACAACTGCGGAGGCGTCTTCGTCGTCGGCGACGAGACCGTGCCCCGGGCCGGCTCACTGCGCGTCGCCCGCAACCGGGTCATGGCCAACAACCGGTACTGCGCACCCTACGCCGGGCTCGCACACATGCAGGGCACCGGCATCCTCCTCACCGGCGCCGACGACGTCTCGGTCACGCAGAACGAGGTCCGCGACAACGTCGGCGACTCACCGATGTCCGGCGGCGTCGTCTTCTTCCACAGTCTGGTCGGCGTTGCCAACACCCGGAACAGCGTCGACAGCAACGACACCTCCGGCAACGCGCCTGCCGACCTGGTCGACCGCGAGGGCGACCCTTCCAACACGTTCACCCTCAACCACTGCACCGTCTCCGAACCGGCCGGTCGGTGCTGACCCCGTCGGCGTCCCCGCGGGTCGGCCGAGGATCGAGGGGTGACCGCTGTCCCACCGGTAGGGAATCCGGGTGACCCCACACCGACGATTCGTTTCGATCGTCGACTCGCGGATCCTCACCGGGACTTCTCCTCCTGCAACAGGTCCAGCAGGTACTGGCCGTACCCGCTTCTTCAGTAACGGCTCGGCGAGCGCGCGCAGTTGGGCGTCGCCGATCAGCCCGGCCAGTCAGCAGACCTCCTCGATGCAGCCGATCTTGAAGCCCTGGCACTCCTCGATGACCCGGACGAACTCCGAGGCCTGCACCATCGAGACGAAGGTGCCGGTGTCCAGCCAGGCCGTGCCGCGGTCGAGCCTGGTCACCTGGAGCTCACCGGCCCGCAGATAGGCGTCGTTGACCGCGGTGATCTCCAACTCGCCCCGGTCGCCGGGCTTCAGACTCCGGGCGATCTCCACCACCCGGTTGTCGTAGAAGTACAGGCCCGGGACCGCGTACCGGGACTTCGGCACGGCCGGTTTCTCCTCGATGGACAGCACCCGGCCATCGGCGTCGAACTCCACCACGCCGTACGCGCTCGGGTCCGCGACCGGGTAGGCGAAGACCAGCCCGCCCATGGGGTCGCTGTGCTGCGCCAGCCGGGTGCCGAGACCGCTGCCGTGGAAGATGTTGTCGCCGATGATCAGCGCCACCGGCTCGTCGCCGATGAAGTCCGCGCCCAGCACGAAGGCCTGCGCGATCCCCTCCGGACGTTCCTGCACCGCGTACTCCAGCCGCAGGCCGAGCTGCGAGCCGTCGCCGAGCAGCCGGCGGCACTGCGGCTGGTACTCCGCGGTGGTGACGATCAGGATCTCGTCGATGCCCGCCATCACGAGCGTGGAGAGCGGGTGGTAGACCCATCGGCTTGTCGAAGACCGGGAGCAGCAGTTTCGACACCGCCCGGGTCAGCGGCCACAGCCGAGAGCCGGTACCGCCGGCCAGGAGAATTCCACGCATGCGCAGCAGAAAAGCCGGATCACTACAGGCCATGACTGGGGAGTTCCACTGAGCGTATTTCCGGTGTCGGCCGGATCTGCTTCTCTCGTTCGGCCACGTCCCACCCTCCCGGGTGTGCCCATCCTGAAATGCACGCTGGCCTGCGCCGGCCGTCGGGGAAGGTGAGACTGGTCAGCAGCGAGTTGCGCGGGCGTGGAGGAGGGCCTCCGTGGCAGGCGGGAAGCGTGTCCTGCCGTTGCACGGTGTGCGGTCGCCCTGGACGCGGCCTTCGAGGTGTTCGAGCGGGATGGCTTGCGCGGGACCGCCGACGATTCGGCCAGCGCCACGGGGTGCGACGGTGTGAACGACGACGGCTCCCCCGATGGTGGAGATCGACACGTAGGACTCGTCCAGACGCCAGGCGACGTCGACGACGGTCCCGACGAGGCCGGAGGGCACCGCATAGTGGTTCCCGCGGAAGGAGACGAGGTCGTGCGGGGTGACGGTCCGGGCGACCCGGATCGTGGCGGGGAACGGAACCGGAAGCCGCTCGGACCCGCGCCTCCTGGAATCGTGGACCCCGCCGGCCACGTCACTCCGCCCCTCGGAGCCACCGGATTCCGAGTGCCGTGAGTCGAGCCAGGCGGCGAAGTGGTCCAGACTCTCCTGTGCCGTGTGGAGACGCGTCTCCGGTCGGATGGTGCGCCACCAGAAGTCCTCGATGGGACGCAGTGGGTCGGGAGCGGGAGGGAACGCGGTGGCAGAGCGACGTGAGTCGGTGCCGAGGTCGGCGCCGTAATGCCTGGCGACGTGGAGGAGTTCGGGTTTGACCCTGCCGTCCGCGTGGCCGACCGCCGCCGGTACTGAGTCGAACCACCAGTAGCGGCCGGTCCGGCCCAACCGTCTGAGGATCAGGTCGATGGCTTCGATGAGCTGGGCCGGTTGCTCGTTCTCGGCCAGGGCCGCCCGCCAGGGGCCGCTCGCCAGGGAGCCGATCAGGATGTGGGCGTGCCGGCCGGCTCCCCACGGCGGTGGGGGGTTGGGCAGTTTGAGCCAGCTGAAGCGCAGTTCGTCGCCGGCAGTCGATGTGTTGCCTGAGCTCTGGCTCGCGTCGGTCCACCGGCACTGGGTACAGGCGGGCCGCAGATGGTGTCTGCGTAGCGCCCGGGTCAGCGTCGAGTAGCCGCCGCGGTAGCCGAGTTCGGTGATCTCTCTGAGAAGGACGGTCGCCTCGAGGTGCGGGTCCTCGCGCAGCCGGTCCCGGCAGTACGGCACGAACTGGCCGAACGCGTCCTGCGGGGAGTTCCTGACGCCCGGGGTCCGCCCCCCGAGGAGGTAAGACCTCAGGGTCTTGCGGTCGCGGCCCAGCAACCTGGCGATCGCCGAAAGCGACCAGCCTTCGCTGTACAGTCTCCGCGCCTCCGCGTATTCATCTCTTGTGAGCACTAGGCACCTCGCAATCCGACCCACGCCACGCAGGCACTGAATTGATGACACACAAAGGAGGTCGGAAATATAGCACGCGCCGGCGACGCAACACGCGGACAAGGGGCGCCCTGCGCCAATCCTTGCGCGCCTCTGAGTAGTTTCGCCGAGCGCCTTACATCATCTTCGCCCCAAGTTCGGGCAATTCGATTCAAAACCTCCAGAGAAATGTTTCTGCACGACCAAATCGGTGACCCGCTGGGTAAGTTCGGCAAGCCTTGCCGTGGCGCGTGTCGGCGCCGGGCGACCGGAGCACGGGACGCGGCGGACTCTCTGACCTGGAGGTGGCGGCACAGCGGTGGCCAAGGTTGGCGGCCGGGGAGTTTCGGGAGCACCCTTCCGTAATTGCCATGGCCCACCCTTCCACCCGCTAACCGAATTCCCCGGAGCGGGCGTGATAGCCCTGCCGCGCCGCGCGCCGACTTTCACCGCCTCGGGGAATTTCGTCAAGCATGGGCAATGCCGAATATTTAATGGAGCCGGCATGCCGCACAACCCTGCACGCAGACAGTCGCGGACAGGGCAGGGAGACGATTCGTCGGCGCAGATCGGTGCCGCCCGACCGCCGCCAGCAGCTGCGGCTGCGGGCTGCGGGCTGCGGGCTGCGCGGGATTCTGCCGGCCTCGCCTCAGGCGGCCTGCTCCCCACGTGTGGACCGTGCGATCCGACCGGCGCCCAGGCCCGGGCGCCAGGTCTCCGGCCCCGGTCGCGGCGGGCGCCCGAACCGGCTCCGGCCCGGCTCCGGCCGGTCAGCGCCACACGCGGACGTAGTCGGCCGAGAAGGAGAACGGGGTCGGACCTGCGGGGGGCTGGTGGTACCTGCCGGCCTCCACGGACAGGTTGAGGATGAGGTAGGCGGTCCATCCGCTGCCCGCACCGGCGTTGTCGGAGAACACTTTGGCTCCGTCAACGTACCAATCGTTGCAGTCCTCCCCGTAGTGGACACCGATCTCCACCCAGTCGCCCGGGCGGACGACGGCCGCGTCACGATAGTAGAACGCGGCACGGCGGAGGCCGTTGGTGAGCTCCAAGAGGTCCGGATTGTCGGGATGGTACTCGAACGAGTCGATCTCGTTCGTGCCGTTGTACCACGTCCACAGGGCGGGCCAAGCACCGGCGGCGGACGGCAGCTTGACCCGGGTCTCCAGGTAGTCCCCGACGCGCACCTTGAAGCCGTCAGCGGACCCCTCGGTGGTGAGGAGCCCGGTGGTCCAGGACCGCTTCCCGTTCTCCAAGGTGCGCGAGCCCGGCCTCGCGGTGAAGGTGGCGACGCCGTCCGCCACGGTGACCGCCGACGGGCTGAGCCAGTCCAGTTTGTCGTCGCCCGGGTTGTGGTCCCCGTACCGGAAGGCGCTGGTGGAGTTGCCGATCCAGCGGGTCCCCCACCGGACGGGGCCGTCGAACTCTTCGTCGAACACCAGCGTCCCCCCGCCTGCTGCAGCCCCGGACCGCGCCGATACACCCGCGTCGGCAGGTCGGCCGTCCCGTGCGGCGCCGGCAGGGCCCGCCACAGCGAGAGCGAGCAGTGCAGCGGAGAAGGTCACCAGGCAACGGCCCGGCCTGGATATGGCGGAGGTGGAGAACATGGGAAACTCCCTCAAGCAGCTGGCTCGGACCCACGGGGCGGTGCCGACTGCGCCGGCCGAGCCGCGGTCAGTGTGGATGGAACAGCAGGGGACAGCGGGGATTTCGGGATCCCTGTCGCACGGTCGGCGCCCGGGCCGAGCTCCAGCTGTTCGTCATTCAGACATTCGTGCCGCTCTCGCCGGGGTGTCAACTGATCCGTGGCGGCGGGATGAAAGCCCCACACCGATGGGTGACCGGCCGCCGGATGCGGGCCGCCACCCGCGCGTGCGGCACCCTCTGCGGCTCGGCGCGCCAATGGGGGAGCACGCTCCCAAATCTCGTCAGATCGTCGAGAGTTGAATCATTCGCACATGTGGTGAGCAGGCGCCTGCAGCGGCTCGGACGCGACCTTGTCGGCGCGCTCCCTGAATCCGTACAGAACCGCCCGCCGCACGCTGCTTCCGACCCGTGAGGGACGAGGGAAATTACCCGGATGATAGAGACTTGAAGCACCGTGAGATGCACGACGGGAGGCCCTCCGCGCGACGACGAAGTCCCGGACCGCATCGAGCCCGCGCGGGCCGCCCAGTTGGGGCGCAGGGTCATCGCGCTGCGGAGTCGGCAGCACACTAAAAGTTGCGACCCGCAGGCGGCCGGTCGAACCTGGCAGGGCGGACGCCGACCATGGGCGTCCCTCAACACCCCTTGACCAGAAAGAAATTGCATCATGCGATTCAGTTCTGTTCTTCGCGCTGCCGGCGTCGCCTCCGTCATCGCCGTCCAAGCCGTCGTCGCCGCGCCCAGTTGGGCGGACGCCGCGGTTCCGGCCCCGTCCTCGCTCTCGATCTCCGGTGCCCAGATCTCCGCCGTGGACCCCACCGAACTCGATGTCGACCTCACGGTCACCTGCCCCGTCGGGGAGCAGCGCTCCTTCTTCGTCACGGCGGGGCAGTTCGGTTCGGCGATGCTCCCCGTGTGGGGCTGGGCGACCACGGACGTTGAGTGCACCGGTGCGCCGCAGACGGTGACCGCCGCGCTGACCGCCGAGCCGATGGGGCTGAGCGCCCCCACGTGGCAGGCGGGACCGGTTGACGTGTTCGCGGTGCTCACGGGCAGTCCCGCCGCTGAGGCCCAGGCGCAGATCACTCTCGTCTGACGCCTGTCTCCCGCGGTCGCCCCCACCGAGCAATGGGAGCGGCCGCGGGAGCCGCACGCCGTGAGCCGGACCGAGGTCGGACTCCCACCGCCTCTTCGAGGTTCACGAGGCCGAGTTGCCGGCCGTCCTCGATCGGCAGCAACGGATCCGGCCCCGCCGGGGAGCCTCAGACCAACAGCAGACCGCCACAGCGTGGTGCGCCGTCCTTGACCGCGATCAGATTGGCCTGGACGTAGGAGATGTCGTTCCTCTTGTGCCAGTCGCTCGGGTAGTACGTGACCAGCCGCGACGTCTGGAAGCGGGCCTCGATCTCCGGCACGAACACCCGGTACTGGTCGTCGGTGTAGTACCAGAACGAGTTCTCGTTGTAGAAGGCGACGTGCGTCGGGTCCTGGTACGCGCCCCGGCCGTCCGAACTCGGGGTGAGAGTGATCAGCATGCCGCCGGGCGCCAACAGCCGGAAGAGCTCGTTGATCAACGGTACTTTCGCGGGTACGTGCTCCAGGAAGTCCACCGCGCGCAGCAGGCCCACCGAGCCGTCGGGCAGTTCCACCCGGCCGGGGAGTTGCGCGACGATGTCCACGCCGTCTCCCGAGTACTGGTCCAGGCCCAGGTAACCGGGGGGCTTTCGGTGCGCCGCACCGAGGTCCACCGCCAGCAGGCCCCTGCGCCTGGTCCAGGCGAGGGCGTTCGCCTCGATGTACTTGTCGTACAGGGCCACGGTCTCGCGCTGGATGTGTGCGTTGATCTCCGGGTCTCGCTGGGTGTTGCCCGCGTGCATGCGCTGCAGGTACAGGCAGCGGGGGATCAGGACGAACTCCCCCTCCTGGAAGAGCCGGCACATCAAGTCCTGGTCGTCCAGCACGGTGCGCGTCGCGTCGTATCCGCCGACACGTTCATAGGCATCCCTGCGGAAGGCCCGGACGTGGTTCGGCGCGTACCAGATGTACGACACGTTGTGCGGCACCGGCGCCATGGCGGCGACCTGCAGCAGCGAACGCCCGTCGACCGTCGTCTCCTCGTAGCGCCAGCCGTGTGCCTCATTGAAGCGGGTGTCGTCCCGGCTGCCGTCATCGGAGATCTGCGCGGTGTTGCTGTAGGCGAAGACCGCCTCGGGATGCTCGTCGAACGCCTGCGCGAGGGACCTCAGACAGTCCGAGGCGAGGAGGTCGTCGTGGTCGAGCTCCACCAGGATCTCGCCGCGCGCCAGCTCACAGGCGCGACGCTTCGCCGCGCCGACGCCCGTGGCGTCGTCGGCGATCTCCACCCGGACGCGGTCGTCCGGGTGCTCGGGGCGCCATCGTGCTCCGTTGTTGAGAAGGACGATCCATTCCCAGTCGGACCAGGTCTGTGCCTTCAGCGACTCGAGGCACTCGTCCAGGAAGCGTGGCCGATGGCTGGGGGTGAAGACGGAGAACCTCGGAGCTGCGGATGACGTCATCTGTTGATACCTGCCTGAGAATCATGGAGAACTCTGACGATGTGACTGTTCGGACAGGGCGGCCCGGCGCACCGTGTTCGGTGGACCGTTGTGCCGACGGTTCCCCGGGATCTGGCCTGCCCCGGGGAACCGTCACGCGTTGGCGGCCATGGCGCTGGACTGGTCAGCCGCTGTCACCAACTGCCGGGCACTACGCTGAGCAGATCGCGAACGCGGTGGGTGTGGCCGTGCCGTCGGACACCTGCACCTGCCATCCGGTCGCCGGCGAGCCACCGACGGGACCGTCGAACAGGACGGGTGTCCCACCGGAGTTCGAGTAGCCGCCACCGATCGCGAAGGTGCCCACCGGGCAGCTCGCGGTTGCGACACCTTGGGCGCCGACCGTCGTGACGACGGTGCTCTGTGCCCCGCCCGGACCGGCGTTGCCCTGCGGGCCCTGGGCACCGAGCACACCCTGAACGCCCTGCGAACCCTGAGCACCCACCTCGCCCTGCGGCCCCTGCGGGCCGAGGGCACCCTGAGCACCCACATCACCCTGCGGGCCCTGAGCACCGAGGGCACCCTGAGCACCCACATCACCCTGCGGACCCTGAGCACCGAGGGCACCCTGAGCACCCAGCGCACCCTGAACGCCCTGGGCACCCAGCGCACCCTGAGCACCCACATCACCCTGAACGCCCTGCGGACCCTGAGCACCGAGGGCACCCACATCACCCTGCGGACCCTGGGCACCCAGCGCACCCTGAGCACCCACATCACCCTGAACGCCCTGCGGACCCTGAGCACCGAGGGCACCCACATCACCCTGCGGG
>NZ_JBEYFP010000071.1:0-18729 GCF_040634455.1 Kitasatospora sp. NPDC007106 | reverse complement strand
ACATCCGGAACATCGTCATGCCGGGGGCGCGCATGCAGATGATGGTGGTGATGAAGTTGACCGAGCCGAGGATCGTGCCGAAGCCGGAGAAGGTCAGCCCCATGATCCACATGTCCCCGCCGATGTTCGGGGAATGCACCTGGTCGGAGAGCGGCGGGTAGGAGAACCAGCCGAAGTCGGGTGCGCCCTGCGGGGTGAACAGGCTGGCGACGACGATCAGGGAGCCGAACAGGTAGAGCCAGTAGGCGAACATGTTCAGCCGGGGAAAGGCGACGTCCGGGGCGCCGATCTGCAGCGGCATGAACCAGTTGGCGAAGCCCGCGAACAGCGGGGTCGCGAACATCAGCAGCATCGCGCCGCCGTGCAGCGTGAACAGCTGGTTGAACTGCTCGTTCGAGATGATCTGATTGCCGGGGCGGGCGAGTTCGGCGCGCATCACCAGGGCCATCACACCCGCGACCAGGAAGAAGGCGAACGACGTCCCGAGGTACAGCGTCCCGATCTTCTTGTGGTCCGTGGTGGTGAGCCATTGCACGAGAACTCTGCCCCGGCCCCGTGGCTGCGCACTCACCTCTGCCGTTTCCGTCCCAGCGGTCATCGGTTAAGCACTCTCCTCGCCGTTTTGCCCTGATCGCCACCATCATGGTGGAGTCGGGCGGCTGCGCACGGTGAACGGCAGGTGGATCCGTGTCGGTATCACCCGTTTGCCGTCGGTCCGAGCTGCCCGACGTGCCGTCCGGCGTCTCGGCGGCGCACCCGGGAGCCGTCCTGCGCCCGGTGCCGCGACCTGATCACCGGGTACCGGGAGAGCCGTGGGCGGGAGCGGGGTCGAGCGGAAGGGCCGCTGACCGGGGCCGTCGGCAGCCCGTCGTGGCGTACGCCGTACGGGCGGCCTGCCGCGAAGCCCGTACGTACCGGATGCTCCGGCCCCTGGGCGCGGCGCATTCTTGAGGGCATGGACGTCGAACGGCGCTCGGGCGGCGAGAGGCCGTGGGGTCGGGTCCCGGCCCTGGTGCTGGTGCCCGTCGGTCTCCTCGTGGTGCTCGTCGTGGTGATCGCCCGGTCGCCCGACTCGGTCCGTCTGGGACCGCTGCTCGTGATCGCCCCCGCACTGACCCCGTCCTTCGCCGGGCCGCGGGTGACCGCCGTCGTCGCCGCGCTCACCGTCGCCGCCGGTGTCCTCGTCGCCGTCCTGCGCGGCGGCCTGACCGCCGGCTACCACCCGGCGCAGCTCGCCGCACTCGCCGCACTGTCCCTGATGATCGTGGTCTTCGCGGTGGTCCGGGAGCGCCGCGACCGGCAGCTCGCCCGCGCCCAGTCGGTGGCCGAGGCCGCCCAGCGCGCTCTGCTGCGCCCGATTCCCGAGCGGATCGGTCCGCTGCAGATCGCGACCGTTTACCTGGCCGCCGAGCACGAGGCGCAGATCGGCGGTGACCTCTACACGGCGACCCGTACGGACGGCGGGGCGCGGATGATCGTCGGGGACGTCCGGGGGAAGGGCCTGGCCGCCGTCGGGGAGTCCGCCCTGTTGCTCAGCGCCTTCCGGCTCGTCGCCGCCCAGCACGCCACGCTGCCCGACCTCGCCCGGACACTGGACCACAACGTCAGCCGGTACCTGCTCGACTTCGCCCAGACCGACCGGGAGACCGCCGAGCACTTCGTCACCGCCCTGCTCCTGGACATCCCCGACGACGCCCCGGTGGCCCGCATGACCAACTGCGGACACCCGCCACCGCTGCTGCTGCGCCACGACCGCGTGATCGGACTCGACGGCGGCGGTAGCGCGCCGCCCCTGGGCCTCGGTGTCCTGGCGGCCGCCGACTACCCGGACGACGCGTTCCCCTTCGAGATCGGGGACACGCTCCTGCTCTACACCGACGGCGTGGTCGAAGCCCGTGACCGTTCCGGTGTGTTCTACCCGTTCGCGGACCGGGTCGCCCGGTGGGCCGGCAGCACGCCGGAGGCGCTGGTCAAGCACATCCGCCGTGACCTGCTGGCTCACGCCGGTGGGCGGCTCGGCGACGACGCGGCCGTCGTCGCCATCCGGCGTACGGACGGGTCCGAGCACCGTCTGCACGGGCTGCTGTAGACGGCCCACCGACGTGGCCGGCCGGTTGCCCGGTGCGGCGGCCGCGGCTCCGCCGCCGGCAGGCCGCCCACGGAGCCCCCTGCGGCCGGGGCGATCAGGGCACCAGGATGCTGACGGTCTCCACGACGCAGGCCGGCTTGTCGCCGCCCTCCACCTCGACGGTCACCCTCGCCGTCGCCTGGTGGCCACCGCCGCCGGGCACCACCGACAACAGCTCCACCCCGGCGCGCACGTTGGAGCCCACCGGGACGGGGGACGGGAAACGGAGCTTGTTGGCCCCGTAGTTGACGCCCATGCTCAGCCCCTCGACCCGGTACACCTGCCAGACCAGCATCGGCACCAGCGACAGCGTGAGATAGCCGTGCGCGATGGTGGAGCCGAACGGACCCTGCGCCGCCTTCGCGGGGTCGACGTGGATCCACTGGTGGTCGCCGGTCGCCTCCGCGAAGGTGTCGATCTGCTGCTGGGTGACGGTGTGCCAGTCGGAGTACCCGAGGTGGGTGCCGGCCGCCTGCGCGAGCTGTTCGATGCCGTGGAAGGTCTTCATGTGCTCTCTCTCCTCGTTCTCTCCTCGTTCTCCGCTCAGTCCTGCGGTCCGCCGGCGACGTAGAGGACCTGGCCCGAGACGAACCCGGCGCCCTCGCCGGCGAAGAACGACACCGCGTGCGCGATGTCCTCGGGCCTGCCGGTACGGGCGACCGGGATCTGCGTTGCTGCGGCCGCCTTGAACTCGTCGAAGGTCATGCCGATCCGGCGCGCGGTCTCGGCCGTCATCTCGGTCTCGATGAACCCGGGGGCGATCGCGTTGGCCGTGACGCCGAACCTCCCGAGCTCGATGGCGAGCGTCTTGGTGAAGCCCTGGATCCCGGCCTTGGCCGCGGAGTAGTTGGCCTGGCCGCGGTTGCCCAGTGCAGAGGTGCTCGAAAGGTTGACGATCCGGCCCCAGCCGGCCTCGGTCATGTGGCCCTGGACGGCACGGGTCATCAGGAACGAGCCGCGCAGGTGAACGTTCATGACCGCGTCCCAGTCGTCGGCGGTCATTTTGAACAGCAGGTTGTCGCGGGTAATGCCGGCGTTGTTGACCAGCACAGTGGGCGCGCCCAGCTCCCGGGCGATCCGGTCCACGGCGCCCTGCACGCCCGGCTCGTCCGCCACGTCCACCCCGACGGCCAGCGCCCGGCCCCCGGTGGCCTCGATCTCCTCGACGACCGGCTTGCAGGCCTCCTCGTCCAGGTCGATGACCGCGACGGACAGGCCGTCGGCCGCGAGCCGCTTCGCGACGCCTGCTCCGATGCCGCGGGCCGCTCCGGTGACGACGGCGGTACGAGTGGTGTTCATTGTGTCAACTCCGCTTCGAGTCATGGGTGTTGGTGGTAGGGGTCGGGAGCGGCCGTCGGGACAGGCCGGGGATCAGGTCGGCGAGCGCGGCCCGGGTGGTGCCGGCGTCGGTGTGGAGCAACGCCTGCATGCCGACCGCACGGGCGCCGAGCACGTTCGGCTCGGCGTCGTCGACGAACAGCGCCCGCTCGGGCGGCACTCCGAGCAGGTCCAGGGTGAACCGGTAGATCGGGGCCAGCGGTTTGCGCAGGCCGACCTCGCCGGAGATCACGACGGGATCGAAGAGCGGGTCGATCCGCTCGCGCGGGTAGGTGTTGCCCCAGCTGTTGGACAGCAGGGCCACCCGGATCCCGAGGTCGCGCAGCTCACCGGCCAACTCGAACATCGCCGGGTCGGGCCGCATCCCGGCGAACAGGCGGGCGAGGACGCCGACCGGCTCGACCGGCGCGCCGTGAACGGTGACCAGTTCGGCGGCGAGCAGTGCGTCGAACTCGTCGATCGTCAGCTCGCCGGTCTCCAGCCGGTGGACGGGGGTGCCGTCCTCGGCGTCGCGGGACAGCCAGGCCCTGAGCGTCCGGGAGAAGGACTCCGGCCGGATGCCGTCGGCCTGCAGCCATGCCGCGATCGAGTTCCGGACCGGTCCGGTGAGGACGCCGCCGTAGTCGAGGACCACGGCCTCCACGGTGGTCACGAGAGCCGCTCCAGCACCATCGCCATGCCCTGGCCGCCACCGACGCACATGGTCTCCAGGCCGAACTGCTTGTCGTGCCACTGCAGCGAGTTGATGAGGGTGCTGGTGATCCGGGCGCCGGTCATGCCGAACGGGTGGCCGACGGCGATGGCACCGCCGTTCACGTTGAGCCTGTCCTCCGGCACGCCGAGGTCGCGCGCCGACGGGATGACCTGGGCGGCGAACGCCTCGTTGATCTCGACCAGGTCGATGTCGCCGATGGTCAGGCCGGCACGTGCCAGGGCCTGCTTCGAGGCCTCGACCGGCCCCAGGCCCATGATCTCCGGGGACAGCGCCGAGACGCCCGTGCTCACGATCCGCGCCAGCGGGGTGATGCCGAGCTCCCTGGCCCGCGTGTCCGACATGACGACGAGGGCGGCGGCGCCGTCGTTCAGGGGGCAGCAGTTGGCGGCGGTGACGGTGCCGTCGGGGCGGAAGACGGGCTGCAGCTGGGAGACCGTGTCGAGGGTGACCCCGGCCCGTGGCCCGTCGTCCTCGGTCACCCGGCTGCCGTCGGGCAGGGTCACCGGGGTGATGTCGCGCTCCCAGAAGCCGTCGGTGATCGCCTTCTCGGCCAGGTTCTGGCTGCGCACGCCGAAGGCGTCCTGTTCCGCGCGGCTGATGCCCTTGAACTGCGCGACGTTCTCGGCCGTGTGGCCCATGGCGATGTACGCGTCCGGCAGTTGGCCCTCGGTGCGCGGGTCCACCCACGTCCGGCCGCCCTCGGCGAACCGCTCGGTGCGGGCCTCGGCCTCGGCGAAGACCGGGTTCCTGGTGCCGGGCAGTCCGTCCGCGTTGCCCTGGGTGTAGCGGCTGACGGTCTCCACGCCGGCGGAGACGAACACCTCGCCCTCGCCGGCCCTGATCGCGTGCAGTGCCATCCGGGTGCTCTGCAGGCTGGACGAGCAGTAGCGGTTCACCGTGGTGCCGGGGACCGAGTCCAGTCCGGCGAGGACGGCAACGATGCGCGCCATGTTGAAGCCGGACTCGCCGGCCGGCTGGCCGCAGCCGAGTACCAGGTCGTCGATCGTCCCCGGGTCGAGCTGGGGCACCTTGGCGAGGGCGGCCCGGACCATCTGGACGGTGAGGTCGTCGGGGCGCAGTCCCTTCAGCGAGCCCTTGAAGGCCCGGCCGATCGGCGAGCGGGCAGTGGCAACGATGACGGCTTCGGGCATGGCTTTCCCTTCGGCACTTACTAAGCGCTTGCTTAGTTCCTCAGGCTGCAGCAGATGCGACACGGGCGTCAACAGGACCGATTCAGCGGCTCGGTGTGGACCGCGTCACATGCCCGGCGGCCGGCGGGGGCAGCGGCGGCGATCGCCGGGAAAGCGTTCTCGCGGCGCGAGGGCATGCCGAAGCTCCGCCGCAGCATGGGTCAACTGCGGCGGAGCGTCGGGTGGTTCACGATTGGGAGCGGAGTGCCTTCTTGAGGATCTTCCCGGTCGGCCCCTTGGGCAGTGCGTCGACCAGGCGTACCTCGCGCGGGTACTTGTACGCGGCGACCCTGTCCTTGCAGTAGCCGGCGATCTCCTCCGGTGTGGCCGACGCGCCGGGCTTGAGCGCGACGTAGGCCAGGACGTCCTCGCCGAGCCTCTCGTGGGGCCTGCCGACGACGGCCGCCTCGGCCACCGCCGGGTGCGTGAACAGGACCTCCTCCACCTCGCGCGGGTAGACGTTGTAGCCGCCGCGGATGATCAGGTCCTTCTTGCGGTCGACGACGAACAGGTATCCGTCCTCGTCGGCGTAGGCGAGGTCGCCGGTGTGGAACCATCCGTTCCTGAACGCCTCGGCGGTGGCTTCGGGCCTCTTGTAGTAGCCCTTCATGACGTTGTGGCCGCGGACGACGATCTCGCCGACGTGGTCGGGCCCCGGTGGCAGCTCCTCGTCGTTCTCGTCGACCACCCGTACCTGAACGCCCCAGATGGGCCTGCCGATCGAGAGCACCTTCCGGGCCTCGGCACTGGTGTTGAACGTCGTGGTGCTCGCCGTCTCCGACAGCCCGTAGCCCTCCAGGACCACGACGCCCGGGAACCTCTCCTCGAAGGCGCGGATCACTTCACCGGGGATCGCGGCTCCGCCGGAGACTCCGACCCGCAGCGAGCGGAGGTCCCGGCCGGAGGTGTCGGCCGACAGGAGGGCGACGTACATGGTGGGCACGCCGGAGAAGACCGTGCAGCCGTGCCGCTCGACGGCGTCGAGCACCGACTCCTGCTCGAACCGGGGTACGAGGGCCATCGTGCCGCCGTACCGCACGCAGGCGTTCAGCACGCTCGACAGCCCGAAGACGTGGAACAGCGGCAGCACCGCCACGGCGACGTCGTCCTCGCGGAAGCCGAAGAGCTCTCCGGCGACGGTGCAGTTCATGTAGAGCTGGAAGTGGGTGAGTTCGGCGCCCTTCGGCCGGCCGGTGGTGCCCGAGGTGTAGAGCAGCGCGGCGGTGTCGTCCGCGTCGGTCGGCTCGATCTCGCCGGTGTCCTCACCGGAGCAGAGCTCGTCGTAGTGGACCGTGCCCGCCGGCAGCCCTGCGCCGCTCGGCGAGGTGACGACGTACGTCGTGACGCCCGCCACCTGCCGTGCGCCCCTGAGCGCCTCGTCGGCGAACGACTCGAAGGTCACCAGCAGCTTCGCGTCGGAGTCGTCGAGGTGGTAGGCGATCTCGGGGGCGCGGAGCAGCGGGTTGAGCGGGACCATCGTCAGTCCCGCCTTGAGGATCCCGAAGTACGTGAACAGGAACTGCGGCACGTTGGGCAGGTGGACGGCGACCTTGTCGCCGCGCTCCAGCCCGAGGGCGCGAAGGCCGTTCGCGACGCGGCCGGAGATCTCGTCGACCTGTGCGTAGCTGAAGGACGTGTCCGCGAAGTGGCACATCGGCTTGTCCGGACGGGCCTGGCGCGACTCCCGGAGCATGGTCGCGAGGTTGAAGCTCATGAGGGCACTCCCGAGGGGATGGGTGCTGTGCGGCCCGGGTGGGCGGGGGCGGCAGTCGGCGGTCCCGGAGGCGGCAGTGGAGAGGGGCGTGGGCGGTCGCCTGCGGTGTGGGCGTGTGACGGAGGCTATGACCCCCACCAGTACTAAGCAAGCGCTTAGTAAGTGTTACTGGCCGGTAATTTCCGCGGCACGGTTGATAGGGTCGGCGCATGCGTCGGAGCGAGGGAAGATCTGCGTCCACCCCGGCTGCCCTCGCGGACGAGCTGTGGCCCGACGTCCAACCGGAGACCGCCCGCCGGCTGATGGCGGCCGGCCTCGAGTGCTTCGCCCGGCAGGGCTACCACGCCACCACCACGCGCGACATCTCCGCGGCGGCGGGGATGAGCTCGGCGGCGCTCTACGTCCACTTCCCGTCCAAGGCCGCCCTGCTCTTCGAGATCGTGCGGAGCGGCCACGAGCAGATCCTCGCCGTGGTGGACCGGGCCGTCACAGGGGCCGGTGACCCGGTGGTGAGGATGGGCCGGCTGGCCCGGGAGTTCACCGAATGGCACGCCCGCCGCCACGCCGTGGCCCGGGTCGTGGCGTACGAGCTGAAGTCCCTGCCCGAGGACGACTACCGCACCGTGGTGGACCTGCGGCGCAGGATCGAGCACCTCACGCAGGGACTCGTGCGCGAGGGGATCGAGGCCGGTGTGTTCGAGGTCCGCGACGTGCAGGCCGCCGGCCGCGCCGTGCTCTCGCTCGGCATCGACGTCGCACGCTGGTACGAGGACCGCATGCGCACCTCACCCCGGGCCCTGGGGCAGCAGTACGCCGACCTCGTCCTCCGCATGCTGGGCGCCGACCCGGCGTAGTGCCGGCCCGCGGGATGGGCCCGCTGCGGTCACAGGCCCATGGACTTGGCGATGACCGTCTTCATGACCTCGCTGGTGCCGCCGTAGATCCGGAAGACGCGGTTGTCCGTGTAGAGGCGGGCAATGGGGTACTCGAGCATGTAGCCGTAGCCGCCGTGCAGCTGCAGGCACTTGTCGACGACCCGCGACGCCGTCTCGGTGCAGAAGAGCTTGGTGGCGGCGGCGTCGGCGGAGGTGAGTTCCTTCTGCTCGATGAGGTCCAGGGCCCGGTCGCAGAGGGCCTGTGCGGCGGCCACCTCGGCCGCGCACTCGGCGAGGACGAACTTGGTGTTCTGGAAGCCCGAGACGGGCTGCCCGAAGACCGTGCGGTCACGGGTGTAGGCGAGCGCGAAGTCGATCGCGGCCGCGGCGGCGGCCACGGCGGACACGGCGATGCCCAGACGCTCGGGAATCAGGTTGTGGGCGAGGTACGCGAACGCCCTGCCCTCCTCGCCGAGCAGGTTCTCCACCGGCACCTTGACGTCGGTGAAGGACAGTTCGGCGGTGTCCGAGCTGCGCAGGCCGATCTTCTCCAGCTTGCGGCCGACCGCGTAGCCCTCGCTGCCGGTGTCCACGCACAGGATGGACAGGCCGCCGCGGCGGTCGCCCGCCGGGGCCGGGGAGGTGCGGCAGACCACCAGCATCAGGTCGGCGAGGACACCGCCGGTGATGAAGGTCTTCGCGCCGTTGAGCACGTAGTGGGTGCCGTCCTCGGACAGCACCGCGGTGGTGCGGATGCCGGCCAGGTCCGAGCCGGTGCCGGGCTCCGTCATCGCGATCGCCGTCATCATCCGCCCGGAGACGAAGTCGGGCAGCCAGCGCTTCTTCTGCTCGTCGTCGGCGAACTCGAGCAGGTACGGCAGCACCAGACCGGTGTGCACGCCGGAGCCGCCGAAGGACACGCCCGCGCGCATCAGCTCCTCGACCACCACGGCCTGGTACTTGAAGCCGCCGACACCCGAGCCGCCGTACTCCTCCGGGACCTCGATGCCGAAGACCCCCAGGTCGCCGAGCTTGTGGTAGAACTCGCGCGGCGCGTGGCCGGCGGCCTCCCAGGCGTCGTAGTGGGGCACGACCTCGTGGGCGATGAAGTCCCGGATCATCTCCCGGAAGTTCTCGTGGTCCTCGGTGTAGACGGAGCGCTGCACTGCCTGTCCCTCCTCTGTGTCCGGGTGCCCGGGCGACCCCCGGTGGTCTTCGCCGCGGGGCCGCGCGAGGCGGCCGACGGCGGTTTCCGGCGGCCCTGAGCTGCGGTTCTGTCCTGCGACGCGCTCAACCTAGGGTGCGGGCCCGCGCATGGCCAGGTGCATCTGCACAAGACATCGGCCTATGGGTGTGCAACCTGCCCAACATGGTTCGGGCTAGCCTGGGACCATGAAGGACGGCTGGGCGGCGCCCGCGCCCGATGTGGCGGAACACATCCGGGCGACCGCGGAGCGGATGCAGGGCACGTTGGACGAGCTGCTCGCCGAGATCGGTCAGCAGTTGGCCCCCGACACGCCGGAGGCGCCGACCGACCCGGTCATGGCCCAGGAGATCGCCGCGAGCAACCGGGACACCGTCGGGCGCTGGGTACGCGCCAACCGGCTCCGTCCCGGCCGCCCGGTTCCCGCGGACCTGACGGCGCAGATCCTGGACGTGGCGCGCGACATGGTCCGACGCGGCGTCGACGAGCGCTATCTGGTCCAGGGCTACTGGCGCGGGCACAACCTGCTGTGGCGGTACTGGATGCGCGCCGCGCTCGCCGAGCCGGCCCCGCCGGAGGTGCTGGCAGTCTCCCTCGACCTGGCGGCCCGCTCCATGTCCCGGTTCGTGGACCGCACCCTGGCCGGCGTCCAGAAGCACGTGGAGCACGAACGCGACCAGCTCGTCGGCGGCATGCCGGCCCGGCGGCTGGAGACCGTCAACCTCCTGCTGCAGGGCGCGCCGATCGGCGAGGAACGGGCGAGTGCGCGCCTCGGCTACGACCTGCGCCGGCGTCATCTGGCCCTGGTGCTGTGGCACGCGCCCGGCGTGGCGGAGCAGGGCGAGCTGGAGTCCGCGGCCGATGCGATCGCCGAGGCGGCCGGAGCACGGCGGCCCCTCACCGTCGCCGCGGGAATCTCGGTGCTGTGGGCCTGGATCGCGGTTCCCGGGCGGGTGGACACCGAGGTCCTCGCCGAGGAGCTCGCCGCCACGGGCGGCAACGCCCGTGCGGCCGCCGGGATGCCGGGTGACGGTCCCACCGGTTTCCGGCTCAGCCACCAGCAGGCGCTGACCGCCCAGCGGCTGACGTTCCGGATGCACCAGCCGCCCCGTCTCACCGCCTACGAGGACGTCCAGGTCGTCGCCATGGCGGCACACGACGAGGACCAGGCACGCGAGTTCGTCGCCGCCACGCTCGGTGGGCTGGCCGACGCGTCCCCCGAACTCGCCCGGACGCTGCGCGTCTACCTGCAGGAGGACTGCAACGCCGGCCGCGCCGCGCGCCGGCTGTACACCCACCGCAACACGGTCCTCAACCGCATCGCCCGCGCCGACGCCCTGCTGCCCAGGCCGCGTCCCGGACGCGGGCTGCAGATCGGCCTCGCACTGGAGCTGCAGCACTGGCTCGGGTGACACGCACCGGCCCCCGTCGGGGACGGGGGCCGGTGGGCGAGGGCCTCGGAGTTGTCTTCAAAGGGCGCTCGGGTGGTCGATTCACGGGCGCGCGCGGGAGGTGCCCCCACGCGCCCCCATGTGGCATCCGTACGCCTTTGCTAGGTGCACTTCTCGTCGATCTTGTACTGGAGCGCCTTCGGGTAGTCGTGCCGGCTGAGCCGGACGCGGGCCAGGATCGGCGCGTGGTTGAGGTCGTTGCCGGGATCGGCGATGTCCCGCAGGAGCGAGTCGAGCTCGGCGTGGGTGGTGAGTTCGAACCCGTGCATCCGGTCCTTGTCCGTGCCGAAGACCTCGGCCAGCTTCTCGTAGCGCCACGGGTGCAGCACGTTGTAGAAGTCGGCCCCGTTGGACGGCTTCTCCTTGTAGTAGCAGGGGCTGACCAGCATCTGCTCGATGCCGTAGAAGCCCTCGTTGTCCAGGACGAAGACCACCGGCCTCAGATGGTGACGTACGTGGGTGGACAGCTCCTGGCAGATCTCCTGGAACGAGCCGTCCCCGACGAACACGAGCGGGCGCTTCATCGGTTGCTGCCGTCCCAGCGCCACGCCCGTGGCCGCGCCGACGGAGTAGCCGATGGACAGCCAGCTGTTCTGCGCGAGGAAGCCGGCCCGCTCGGTGATCCGCAGGTTCATCGAGCCCAGCAGCGCGAACGCCGCGTCCGAGACCACCGTGAACGGAGAGGGGGCCTGTGGGTCGCCACCGGTGGCCCGGTGCTCCAGGAAGAAGTTGATGTGCTGGAAGAAGCTGTCGTACGTCAGCTCGGGCGGGTACCGGTCGGTGCTCAGCGAGTCCAGGAAGTCGGCCGTGCTGGCCGGGACGTCCAGGCCTGCCGCGTGCGCCAGCGCGAAGTGGTCGGCGGGGAAGGTCTGCCCCGCCAGCGCCTCGCGCAACGCCGTGATGAACCGGCCGAGTTGGACGTCGGGGAAGTATCCGGCGCCGACGCTGACGCCGCCGCGTGCCGCCACGATCCAGTCGTCGCCGATCGACTGCTCGCCGCCGAGGTTCTTGGAGGTGGACCAGATCCCCAGGCCGATCCGGCACCCGGCGTTCTTGAAGGTCGCCCGGATCTCCGGCAGGCTCGCCCTGCCGTTGTAGACGCCGGCGAACAGCGGGTGCCGTTCGGACACCACGGACTTCGCGCCGACCGTGGTGCAGAACTGCATGCGGGTGGTCTGCACGAACTCCAGCAGCTCGTCCTCCAGCCGCCGGCGGACGAGTTCCTCGCCGGCCCAGACGATCGGTGCGCCGAACTTCCCGATCAGCTCCACCGCTGCCGTGACGGCCTTCTCCAGCATCTCCTCGTTGCGCCGGGTGAACGGCCGCTCGTGGGCGCGGAGCTCGCCCTGCGGGGGCTCGCACGGTGCGTGCCAGAGGTCCTCCATGACCTCCAGGTAGACCGGCTTGCGCTCGGTCAGGCACGCGGTGATCGCGCTGTCGATCTGCGAGGGGGCGAGTCCCGGGTTGGAGAGCACCTGTGCGTCCACCGTGACCTGCCGGTAGACGTCCAGGTTGCTCTCCCGGCGCGGGCTCATGTGCGAGGTGAGCAGGCCGACCGCCTGCTGGTTGAGCCACTGTTCGTAGGACGGCGCCGCGTTGATCGCGATCAGTGGCACGTCCTCGACGTAGGCGCCGCCGATGGTGTTGAGGAGGCTGAACGCGCCCACCCCGTAGGTCACCGCCACGGCTCCGACGCCCTGCTCGCGACCGTCCGGGTCGGCGTCGGCGGCCCGCACCCTGGCGTAGGCATCCGCGGCGTAGCCGCCGCCCATCTCGGTCGGGGTGCCGATCCAGCGCACGGCCGTGGTGGCCTGCATGATCGTCAGGAACGGGCCGAGGAAGTCCCCGGGCACCCCGAACAGGTGCCGGATGCCCAACTGTTCGAGTCTGGTGGCCAGGTAGCGGGCCACCGTCCATTCGCCGTCGCCGCTCATCCGCGCAGGGCCTCCTGTCGGCTCTCCCGCCGCAGCCGGACCTCGGGCCGGATCTCCGGTTCCGCCGGGGCCGGCGGCGCCGGTGCCTCGTGGACGGCGACGGCCGCCCGGACGGCGGTCTCCACCGCGCCCTCGATCCAGGCGTGCTTCAGCGAGGCGTGCTCGCCGGCGAAGTGCACCGGGCCCTCCGGCTTGACCACGTCGAGGTGGAAGCTGGTCATCTGGTGCGGGGTGTACACCGCCGCCTCGCCGAAGGCGTACGGGTCGCGCAGCCAGCTCTGGGTCTTCCCGTAGCCGGTGTAGAACACCTCGATCCGCCGACCGTGCACCGACTGGAGGTTGCGCAGCGCGTAGACGTACCGCTCGTCGTCCTCCATGGAGTCCCAGCGCACCGCGTCGTCCGACCAGCTGTAGCTCGCCAGCACCACCCCGCCGCCGTTGCCGTCGGGCACCGGGTGCGAGGGGTAGTACATGAAGCGGTTCGGGTTGTCGGTGGTCGAGCCTCCGCCGAAGCAGTCGGTGGCGGGGCGCACGCTCGCCCGGAGCAGCGGGGTGTGCCGGTACACCTCCCGCTGGCCCCGGCTGATCCGGCGCTCGTCCACGCTCGCGTGCGCGCCGAGCAGCACCTCGGGCAGGTCCCGCGGGGGGCGGTGGCCGTTCTGGGCGGCGGCCGCGGCCGCCTCGGCGTCGTCCTCGCCCGCCCGCTGGTAGTACTCGTACAGGCCGGGTGCGATGGTGTCGAGTTCGACCTTCCAGTCGGCCTCGGTGAACTCCCACCACCGGCGGGAGAACTCCAGCAGCACCTTGGTGGCCTGGTCGTAGTGGGTCTCGATGATCGCCCGGCGCTTCTTGTAGGAGAACGGCGGCGTCACCTGGACGAACCGCAGCGCGGAGAACGGGACGGTGACGATCGCGAAGTCGCCCTTCCAGACGGTGGGTTCGGCCTCCGGGTCGTCCTCGGGGACGGTCTCGACGGCGACCTGCGGCCCGACCGGGCCGACGCTCCGGGCTCCCCCGCCGTCCCGGCGCGGGTCCCAGTACTCCATCCGGATCATTCGCTCGCCCATCCGCAGCTCCTCCCGCAGCTCCTCGGCGAGCGCGTCGGGCAGCTTCGAGCTGCCGCCCACGATCTCCCAGTACGTGGCGTTCGGGTTGATGTCGCTGCGGCCCAGGAAGGTGTGGAAGAAGGCCAGGTGCAGCCGCGAGGTCATGTTCTCGATCGTGCCGATCGCCTCGATCGCCTCGTCGCTGAAGCCCGCGTACTCGCGCAGGAAGCGGCCCATCGAGTACCCGTCGAAGTCGCGGATCACCCGGGCCCAGCCGTCCAGCCACTCGGCGAACGGCTTGTTCACCCGCTTGCCGTCCCTGATCACCGAGTAGTAGTCGCGGACCGGCTCCAGGGCCTGGTTGACCATGTCGGCGGCGGTGATCCGCACCTCGTCGCCGGTGAGGTGGAAGCTCTCGTTGACGCAGCTCGGATCGGCGGCGTACTCCTTGCGGCGGGCCTGGACCCGGTTGGTGCGGATCCAGGAGTTGAAGCGTTTGACCGGTTCGCGGAAGTCCGGGCTGTCCGCGCCGTACTTCCAGACCTTGCCGGGTTCGAACGACTCGTAGACCACCGGTGGGACGGGCGCGTTCTGGTTGCCGGTGTCCGGATCGACGTCGACGTTGAAGAACAGCTGCCGTCGCAGGCCGAGGCTGTCGACCAGCGCGAGGGTGAGCGGGTGGAAGCCGGGCAGCCGCATGGCCCCGGCCTCGGCGTACTGCTCCGGGTCGCGGAACGGTCCGTCGACCGCGTCGCCGGTGGACCGGAAGGTCTTGATCCGCCCGCCGACCCGGCTGGCGTTGGCCTCCAGGATGGTGACGTTGTGTCCGGCGTCCTTGAGCAGCTTCCCGGCGACCAGGCCCGCGATGCCCGCGCCGATGATCAGCACGTCCTTGGGTTCGTCGGTCTCCGGAATGCCGTCCTTGATCAGTACGTCGAGGTAGCGGAGCTTCAGGTCCTTGTCGTCCGGACCGACCAGTAACAGCTCGCGCGCCAGCCGCTGGCAGGTCTGCCAGCGGGCGCGTTCACCGGCCGTGCCTTCGATGACGGGGTTCTCCATGGTGTCTCCTCGGGGATGCCCGGCGGTCAGGGACCGACCGGCTTTGTCGGGGGGAGGTGCTCGCCCTCGGCGAGGGGTCGCAGCGTGGTGGTCGAAGGTGTCGGGGCGTGGAGCGCGCCGACGGCGCCGGAGATGCCGTCCGCGCGCCCGATCCCGGCCGTCGGGCGAGGCCGACGGCCTCGTCGAAGCCGCTGGGGACGTGTGCGGGGGCTCCGGCTCTCCGGGGGTGAACTCGGGGCGGCGGACCGGTGCTGCCGGACCAGCCCGAACTGCTGCTCCGGTGGGACCACGTCACGGGCGGACTTCAGCCCGCGGCCCCGGCCGTCGTCCGCTTCACGCTCGAACTCCGGCCGTACGGGATGCCCCGGCGCCTCGGCCGGTGGCTCCTCGGCCTGTCGTCGACGATGCCGGCGAAGGCGCGCGAGCGGGTGTGGCGGAGGCGGGCGATTCGGTGGGACGGGCGGGGGCCGAGGTCACGCTCGGGTCCTCGCGGTGGGTGACGGGCAGAGGTGATCACAGCACGTGAATTCCTCCGTACCCAAAGTAGCTTCGCCGTCGAGGGTCCTGTCAACCGGAGGCGGGCCTTCCGACGGTCTCACGCGGTGTCACCGGACGGGTTCGACCCGGGCGGCTGCCGAAGCCGGAGCCGACTGCGGGGCGCCGGGTCGGGCGGTGCGCCGGCGGTGCCGCGACGTGCGCGGTCTTTCGGGCGGGGTCGGTCGGCCGGGACGATCCGGGTCCGCAGGACACCGGGAGGCAGAGGGCTCCGAGGCGTGCCACCTGCCCCTCGGAGCCGGGCGCACCCTGCTCGACCGCGCCCCGGCTTCCCGGCGGGGGGTGACAGCCCGTTCGTCGGGCCGAGCGCCACCACCGGCTCCTCGGCCTCGTCCACGTCGACTTCGAGACTCGGCGCCGTACCCCTGAGGCGTCCCACGCCTGGTACCGGGACCTGATCGCCGCCCATCGGGCTTGCCGTTCACTGTGCTTGGGCGGCGCACGGGAGGTGGCATCGGCGGCTGTTGCCGCCGACCGCGACGGTGTGTGGGTCTCGTCGTCATCCAGGGGGCCGAGACAGTCGCACGGTGGGCGGCACACGCCCCGCCTGCGCACCTTCGGCAGCGCGAGCGTCGGTGACACCTTGGAGTCGGCTGATCCAGTGCGGTGACCCGGCCGCGCGCCTGCCCGCTGCGGTCGGCCGGTGCTGCCAGGATGGTGGCGCGACGTTCGACAGGTGAAAGGGGCGGCCGCCGATGGTGTCGGACGAGGCCGTGATCGGTTGCCCCGGCACGCTGGTGATCGGGACCCGGGGAGCCGCCGGCCCGGGTGAGGTCCTGGTGAGGATCAGGGGCGGTTCGGAGACCTTCCTGGCCTGGTCCGAGGAGCCTCTGCCCGAGGGAACACCGGTTCTGGTGATCGAATCGCGCGGTACTCGCCAGGTCGACGTCATGGAGTGGACCGACCCCGTCGGCGACCCGGGGTCCGACCTTCCCGACGGACCTCGCTGAGGAGGCAACCAGGATGTTCGGTTATCGCGTTCCCGCCCCCGACCAGGCGATGCTGATCTCCGGTGGAAGACGGGGCCTTGCCGGCGCGCCGTTCCGCGTGGTGACCGGGCACGGGGCGTTCGTCCTGCAGATCTTCCGCAAGGTCCGCTTCCTGACCCTGGCGATGTGCGAGGCGGAGGTTGCCGAAACCTGCGTCACCAAGCAGGGCATCGCGCTGACGGCGCGGGCGGTGATCGCCTTCAAGGTCGGCAACGACACCGAGAGCATCGTCAACGCCGGCCAGCGCTTCCTCTCCGACCAGGACCAGATGTCCGTGCTGACCGGCCGGATCTTCGCCGGGCACCTGCGCGCCATCATCGGCTCGATGACGGTCGAGGAAATCGTCACCGAGCGGCAGAAACTCGCGACCGAGGTGCTCGACACCTCGAAGGCCGAGATGGCGAAGATCGGCCTGATCGTCGACTCGCTCCAGATCCAGTCGATCGACGACGGTGACACCGGCTACATCGCCGCGATGTCGGCCCCGCACCGGGCCGCCATCCAGCGCCAGGCCCAGATCGCCCAGGCACAGGCCACCCAGGCCGCGGCGGAGGCGGAGCAGCAGTCCGCCCGGAAGCAGGCCGAGTACGCCCGGGAGACGGCCGTCGTGAAGGCGCAGTACACCGCCGAGGTGGATCGGGCCCAGGCCCAGGCAGCCCAGGCCGGCCCGCTGGCGCAGGCGCACGCGCAGCAGGAGGTGCTGACGGCGCAGACCGAATTGGCCCAGCGCGCGGCCGAGCTGCGCCAGCAGCAGCTGGTCGCCGAGGTCGTGAAGCCGGCCGAGGCGGAGGCCGAGCGGATCAGGGTCCTGGCACTGGCCGAGGCGGAGCGGATGAAGATCCAGGCCGAGGCGGCGGCCTCGCACGACCGGGTGGCGCTGGACCGGATGCTGATCGACCAGCTGCCGCAGATCGTCAAGGAGGCGGCCGGTGGGCTCGCGGGCGCCAATGTCAACGTTCTCAACGGCGCCGACGGCTTGGGCGAGATCGCCGCAGGCTTGGTCGGCCAGGGCCTGACGATCCTGGACTCGGTCCGCAGGGGCCTGGGCACACCGCAGGGCCGCGCCGAACAGGACGGTGAGCCGGCCGGCCTCGAGTGAGGGGAACGCCGCCCGTCGCGAGGGGCAAGAGCCGGCTGTCAGGGCGTTCGACGGGCTGAAAGCCACCACCAGCGCTTCGGCCTCGTCCACGTCGACTTTCGAGACGCAGAAGCGCACCCCGAAGGCGTGCTACGCCTGGCACCGGGACCTGATCGCGGCCCACCGGGCCTGGTGCCCTTCGGCAGCGGTCCACCGGTGGCCCGACCGGGCGGAGGGCTGCCCGCGCGTGGTGGCAACCGGAACAGCCCCGGCCCGTACCGGAGATCCCCTCGTCAGACCGTTCCCATCCAGGCATGGGTGCCCAGGAGGGTCTTGATGTCGGAGGCCAGTCCGTTCTCGGCGTTCACCCGGTAGCCGAGCTCGTACAGGGTGTTCTTGTCCCAGTTGGTGGTGAGCAGTCGGACGGGGACGTCGCCGGGGTGCGCCTGCAGCGCTCGCTTGAGTTCGGCGACCAGCTCCGGGGTGATCTTTCCGACCGGCACGGTGATCTGGACGGGTGGCTTGGTGCCGAGTTCGGCCGAAGAGATGTCGAGCGTGGTGATCTCCTGACCGAAGACGCTCAGCGCGCCGTCCCGTTCGTTGAGCCGGCCGCGGATCGAGATCACGTTGTCCTCGACCATCTGGGCGGACATCAGCTGGTAGGCGGCGGGGAAGAACAGCACCTCGACGGAGCCGTCGCGGTCGGCCAGGGTGATGATCGCCCAGGCGTTGCCGGCCTTGTTGATCCGCCGGTCGACGGCGGTGACCAGGCCGGAGAGCCTGACCTCGCCCTCGGTGCGGCCGGAGCCGAGCAGTTCGGCGATGGAGACGTCGCGGTTCTTGGAGAGTACGTGCTCGGCGCCGTCCAGCGGGTGACTGGAGACGTACAGGCCGAGCATCTCCCTTTCCAGGCTGAGCAGTTGCTTGCGCGGCCATTCGCGGTCGGGGAGGTCGAAGTCGAGGCCGATCGCCGGGGTGCCCGTCCCGGTGTCGAGGGCGCCGAAGAGGTCGTCCTGGCCGATGGCCTGCTGCTTCTTCACCCCGGTGACGGCGTCGATCGCGTTCTCGTGCACGGCGTTCAGGGAGAGCCGGGTGTGCCCGAGGGAGTCGAACGCGCCGGCCTTGATCAGCGAGTCGACGGTGCGCTTGTTGCACACCACCAGCTCCACCTTGTCCAGGAAGTCGGCGAAGGAGGTGTACTTGCCCTTCTCCTGCCGGGTCCGCACCAGCGACTCGATCACCGGGACGCCGACGTTGCGCACCGCCTTGAGGCCGAAGCGGACGTCGCTGCCGACGGCGGTGAAGTCGACGACGGACTCGTTGACGTCCGGGGAGAGGATCTTGATGCCCATCTGGCGGCACTCGGCCAGGTAGACCGCCATCTTGTCCTTGTCGTCCGCCACCGAGGTGAGCAGCGCGGCCATGTACTCGGCCGGGTAGTTGGCCTTCAGGT
>NZ_JBEYFP010000070.1:0-18896 GCF_040634455.1 Kitasatospora sp. NPDC007106 | reverse complement strand
GGGCGCCGGGATCCGTGCCCGTCGCCGCACCGCAGTGGCCGCATCCTCCGCCGTCGGCGTAGCGCCCCGGTCGCGCGGCCGAACCCGGCGGCCCCGGAGCTGCGGTGACGATTCGTCAGGTGATGAGCGTCAGCCGTGCCCCTGGTCGGGGTAGCGGCAGGCGGCCTTGCGGGCGCGGGCCAGGTCGGCCTCCGGGAGTCCCGCCGCCGGCAGCGTGCCGGTGGGCGCGGGCTGGGCGATCAGCCGGGCGTCCGCGACGGCGGTCGGCCCGTCGCCGCCGAAGCAGGCCACCGCCACCACCGGCACGGCCGAGCCACCGCCGCCGGCCGCGCCGCCCTCGGCCGGTGCGGCGGGTCGCCAGGTCACCTTGAAGCCGGTGGCGGCCTCGGAGGTGAAGCCGATCTGCTGCCACTGGGGCATGGCGCTGCCCGATCGGGGCAGGTAGGCCGCGTAGCCGACGATCGCCACGTGGTCGCCGGTGGCGCGGAGTTCGAGCGCGCCGGGGGCACCGGCGGGTGCGGCCGCGGCGAGCGCGATCGAGGAGGCCGGGGCCACGCCGTCCGGGCAGTCGGCGGGGCGCAGCCCGGCGGGCGGGTTGCCGTGGACGACGGCGGAGGAGACGTAGCCGCCCGTGGCGAGCCGGAACCACCGGACGTCGGGCGAGCCCGAGGTGGTGTCGAGCACGACGTCGCCGAGGCAGAAACCGGTGAGGGCGAGGCGGCAGCCGCTCGGGAGCTGGGCGACGACGTCCGCGCTGAGGCTGGCGCCGGCCCGCACCCGGGTGGTGGCGTTGTACGTCTCGCCGGCGAAGAGGGCGGGGGTGGTGCCGTCCGCGGCCGGACAGCCGATCGCGGAGGCGGCCATCGCGGAGGCCGAGGCCATCGGAGCCGCACCGGCGGAGGGGTGGTTCGCCGCGGAGGAGGTGGACCGCACCACCACCAGGACGAGGACGACGGTGAGGGCGAGCACGGCGGCCGTGCCCGCGGTCGTCCAGCCGACCGGCCATCGGCGTGCCGGAGCGGATTCGGCGAGGTCGGTGGGTGCAGTGGTGTCGGGGGCGGACGGGGCTAAGTCGGCGGATGCCCCGGCCGCCTTGCCGTCGGCCTTCCCGGCGGACTCCGCGGCGGGCTTCCCCGCGGCCGGTGTTGCCGCTGCCGCGGCTGTGGGTTCGGCTGTGGGTTCGGCGGCGGCGGTGGCGAGGGTGGTGGCCGGCGGTGCGGGCTCGGCGGGGGCCGGCGGCGCCCCGGCGTCGGACGCCAGTCGCTTGTCGACCTCCTGCCAGCGCCTGGTCCACGCGGCCACGTCGCCGCCGCAGGCGCCCACGTAGGCCTGGGTGACCTCCAGACTGGGGAACCGGACACCGCCGGCGGCATCGCTCAGGGTGGTTGCGCCGAAGCCGGCCCGGTCGGCCAGAACCCGGTATGTGGGGTTCCCCGCCTGCTCCCTGACGATCCGTAGGTCGTAGGCGAAGGCCGGTACCGGGCCGTCGGCCGGATCGACGGGGCGCGGTTTGCGGGCCACAGGGTCTCCTCAGCTGACGGGTCGACAGTTCGCTCGGGAAACTCACGGGATCTGCCCCGTGTTCCTTCACTGTGTGCACGGATGGTGTGAATTCGATCACTCATGCACACGCCATATTCATGACATGAACATAACCGGTCGTCGCGCCCGTCTCGCGGCCGCGCTACCGCCGCGCTACGCCGCGGATACGCGCAGCGGCGAGACTTCGGCGGGGGCCGCGCCCGACGCCGCATCGGGCGCGGCCCCCGCCGCACCGACTCACCACCGGGGATGCCCTTGTCCTACGACACCGCCCCCACCGGGCCCGACGACCGCGGCGACGCGGACGCGGCCGTGGTGGACCTGCTGGTCCGCACCTACCCGCCGGAACTCGTGGACGCGGCGATCGCGGCCTGCGGCCGCACCGAGCGCAGACGCCGTCTCCTGCCGGCCCGCCGGATGGTCTACTTCGTCCTCGCGATGGCCGCCTTCTCGCCCGCGCCCTACCTGGACGTGATGCGCCGTCTGGAGTCCGGCCTGCGCCGCGCAGGGCTCAGCCAGCCCGGCCCGTCGGCCGGCAAGGCCGCCATCTTCCAGGCGCGCGAACGCCTGGGCAGCGGCCCGCTGGAGGTCCTGTTCCGGGACTCCGCGCTCCCCGGCACCGAAGCCGGCACCGGCGAAGCGCCCGCTCCACGGCATTGGTCCGCGCCGTCGCACCACTCCGCGCCGCACTGGCGGGGCCGCACCCTGCACCTGCTCGCCGAGCAGCGCACCGCCGCCTCCCGGCACACCTCCCCCACCCCGCGGCTCACGGTCACCGGACTGCTGGACGGCGGCACCGGCGAGGTCGTCGACGCCGTCTGGGACGCGTCCGGCGCACCCGCGACCCTGCTCCGCTCCGTCGGGCCGGACACCCTGCTGGTCGTCCAGGGACCGGCCCCGGACCACGCGCTGGCCGCTGCGGCGGCGGCCCGCGGCACCGGCGTCGCCTGGCGGCTGCCGACCGCCCGGCTGCCGCTGCAGCCCGAACGGCGGCTCGAGGACGGCTCGTTCCTCGTCCGGCCGCGCGGCGTGCCGCTGCGGGTCATCGGGGCCGGCCTGGTGACCACCCTGCTCGACCCGTCCCTGGCCCCCGCCGACGAACTCCTGGCCGCCACCGACGCGGTGCCCGACGGCCGCCTGCTCGGTGCGGCCCTGCTCGCCGCCGGACCGGACGCCGCACCGCTCACCAGCCGCACCGCCGAGGGCGTCGACCAGGAGCTGTACGGTCGGCTGCTCGTGCACAACGCCCGGCGCCGCGCCGCGGACCTGGCCACCTTCGCCTGCGGCCCGTGCCCGGGGGCCCGGTGAACCGTTCCTAAGCAAACGACATTGCCCGCCGCGAAATCGCGCGGCTAGCGTTCCGTCCGGTCGGCCTCGCCGCCGCCGCGCCCGCGACCCCGGCGCGGCGGGCAACGCCCCCGCCGAGAACCACGTCGGCCCGTTCCACACGCGAACCACCAGAACCGGTCGGGCGCACCTCCGCGCCTGCGTCCGCCGCCCGCCGGCCACCGGCCGGACGCGCCTCGTGCACACCCGACGAGCACGCCCTGCCGGAGTCCGGCCGCGCCACCGCCGGGCGGCCCCGGCCCGCCCCGCCGCGCGACCATCCGCACCCGCCCCGAGGAGCCCCCAGGCATGCCCGGACCATCCCGCCTCCTGACCGCCCTGGCGGCCGCCCTGGGAGCGGCGGCAGTCCTCGCCTCGGCCACCGGCTGCTCGGGCTCCGCCGGCGCGGCCCCGGCCACCCACGCCCCGGCGCCCACCCCGACCGTGACGGACCGCCTCGACCTGCGCCTGCCGCTCGCCGACCACCTGCTCACCCCGCAGGCGCGGCGCGACCTCGACCGCGCCGCGCGGAAGCTGGTCGACCAGTGCATGCGCCGCTTCGGCTTCGCCCTCGCCGACGATCCGGTCGTGGCGGGCGGCGACCCCACCACTCCGGCCCGGATGCGGTACGGGGTGACCAGCGCGCAGCAGGCGAGGACCACCGGGTACCACGCCGCCCCGGCCGACCCCGGCCGATCGGCCACGCCCACGGCCACACCCGGGCCCCGGAACACCGACCCGGGGTACCTGCTCGTGCTGCGCGGCAACGGCACGGCCGGCACCAACGGCGGCACCCCCGCGCCCCACGGCTCCCGCACGGTGCCGCCGGGCGGCTGCACGGGCGAGATGACGAAGGAACTCTCCGGACGGGCGGTCTTCCTCGGCGATCCTCCGCTGGTGCGCGAGATCGATGCGAAGGGCTTCGCCGAGTCGCAGCGGACGCCCGCCGTGCAGGAGGCGTTCCGCGGCTGGTCCGCGTGCATGCTCGCCAGCGGCTTCCACTACGGCACGCCGCTGGACGCCGCCGCCGACCCGGCCTTCGCGGGGGAGAGCCCGGGCCGCGGCGAACAGCGGACGGCCGAGGCGGACGTCGCCTGCAAGCAGCGGGGCAACGTGGTCGGCATCTGGTTCGCCGCCGAGGTGGACCGGCAGCACGCCCTGATGGCGGGGCACGAGGACGAGTTGCGCACCATCGGGATCCAGCTGCAGGAGCAGGCGGTCCGGGTCGACGGCACCCTCAACACCGCGGGCTGAGCCCGCACGGACCCCGGCGGGGCCGGTCGGCAGCGGCTCTGCCGGCCGGCCCCGTCGGCACCAACTGCCGCAGGCGGCAGGTTGGTTCGGGTACAGTGCGGAGCCATGGAGACATGGGGGGCGGCACTGTACGGGGACCCGTGCGCGGCCTGCGGCTTCGCCTGGTCGGCGACGCCCGCGGACTGCCTCGCGGTGGTGGGCGAACTGCCGCGGCGGTTCCGGGAGTTGCTGGACGGCCGGACGGGCCGCGAACGCCACCCGGAGCTGGAGTGGACACCTGCCGCCTACGTCAGCCACGTCACCGACAACCTGCGGATCTGGGCCGAGCGGCTCGCCGGCGCCCGGCTGGCCGGCGCCGCCGACGTCGGCGGCTACGACCCCGACCTGGTCGCCCGGGGCCGCCGCTACCTGGAGATCGCCCCGGCCGCCGCCCTCTGGTCGCTCGACCGCGCGGTGCAGGCCTGGACGGAGTCGGTGACCGCCGCCGTCGCGGCGGGCACCGTCCTGCAGCACGCCACCCGCGGCCCCCAACCCGCCGGGGCCATCGCCCGCAACAACGCCCACGACGGCCACCACCACGTCCACGACGTCCGCCGCATCCTGCAGCACGCCGACACCCGGTGAACCCGGGCCCGTCCGCGGAGCGCCCCGCCGCTCGGCGCTTCCGAGGCGGTCGCCCCACCGGCCGGAAGGCTGCGCATCCCGTACCCGGGCAGCGGAGCGACCGCCGGGCGGCACCGGCGCCGGGCCTGAGCGGCCGTCACACCTGCTTGGGGGCCCAGTACGGGTCGCGGCCGGAGGCGGCCAGGGCGCGGTCGAGCAGCGGGGCGTCGACGGGGAGCGGGACGGGGTCGGCGAAGCCGCCGAACTGCCGGTAGAGCTCGGCGTTCTCCTCGACCACGGCGAGGACCAGGTCGGCCAGCTCGTCGGGCACCTCGACCTCGGTGCCGGTGGCGCGGGCGACGTCCCAGCCGTGCAGCACCATCTCCTTGATCAGCATCTTGGCGATCGACTCGGCCGGGACGGGCGTGCCGCCGAGGTCCACCTCGCCCTCCCAGACGGCCGGGTCGGCCCAGGCCGCGACGGCCCGGTCCAGTTGCGCGGCGTAGTCCTCGGCCCAGGCGGCGTCGGTGGTGAAGTCGCGGGCGACCAGGTCCTCCGGCAGCGGGGTCCGCAGGGCGCGGTGCTCCAGGCCGTGCGAGGTGTACAGCACCCAGTGGTTGACCAGGGCCCGGGTGTCGAAGTCGGTGCAGGGGGTGGGGCCGTCCAGGTGCTCGGGGCGGACGCCGCGGGCGATGCGGGCGGCCTCGGCGGCGGCGCTGGACATCCGGGGGTGCAGGGGGTGACCGTTCATGCGCCCGATCCTGCGCCGACGCCCCGGCCGCGGTCTTGAAGAAACGCGACGGCCCGGCCGCGCCGCGCCCACTACCCTGGCCGGCATGAGTGCACCGGACCTGGGACGCGGGGTGCTCCACCCCGGCCGGGCGGCGGCCGTGATCGAACTGGACCGGCGCGAGCCCGCCCCCGGAGCGGACCGCTTCGTCGAGTTCTACTGGCTGGTGCGCTGGGACTGCCGCGACCGGCCGCCGTACGAGCAGAAGGTGCTCTCCCACCCCCATGTGCACCTGGTCTTCGAGGAGCCCCGGGCGAGGGTCTACGGGGTGGACCGCTCGCTGTTCGTCCGCCGGCTGGAGGGGTGGGGACACGCGCTCGGGGTGAAGTTCCGGCCCGGCGGCTTCCGCCCGTTCACCGACCGCCCGGTCTCCGGCCTCGCCGACCGGTCGGTGCCCGCCGCCGAGTTCTTCGGCCCGGAGGCCGACCGGCTGAACGAGGACATCATGGCCGGCCCCGCCGACCCGGAGCGGCTCCGCGCCCTCGCCGACGCCTTCCTGCTCGCCCGGCTGCCCGAGCCCGACCCGACGGCCGACCGGGTCGCCGCCATGGTCGAGCGGATCACCTCCGCCCCCGAACTGCACCGGGTCGACGACCTCGCGGCGGAGTTCGGCCTCGGAGTCCGGCAGTTGCAACGGCTGTTCGCCGAGTACGTCGGCGCCTCGCCGAAGTGGGTGCTGCGGCGGGCCCGCCTGCACGAGGCGGCCCGGCACGCCGACAGCGGCGCGGACGTCGACTGGGCGGCCCTCGCCGCGGACCTCGGCTACGCCGACCAGGCCCACCTCACCCGCGACTTCACCGCCGCGGTCGGCACCCCGCCCGCCCGGTACGCCCACGGCTCCCGCTGACCCGTCCACGGCCCCGACCTGCAGCCATGCATCGTGGTGTCACGCTGTGCTACCGTCCGGCTACGGACCAAAAGTTGACCCCGGCGGTGCGCCAACACCCCGGGGCCTGACACGGGAGCCAGAACTCCGCATGCACGTCCACTTTATCGCGCCCGACCGGTATGTCCGGGCATCCCACGAGATCGTCCGGCACCCGCGTCTGCGGGCCACCGCCAAGTCCCTGCTGCTGTGGGCGCTCTCCCTGCCGCCCGGCACCCGGGAGACCGTCCTGACGATCGGTCACCGGATGGCCGAGGGGCGCATGGCGATCTCCCGCGCCCGCAACCAGCTGATCGACGAGGGCTACCTGCACGTCCGCCGCCAGCACCCCACCAAGGGCACCTGGACGACGGACGTCATGGTCACCTCCGTCCCGCTCCGCACCGCCGAGGAGATCGCCGCCGCCTGGGAGGGCGCCGCAGCGAGCGACCGCACCGCGGCAGCCGCAGACACCCCGGCGTCTCCTGCGCGTCGAATCCCGGCACTCGGCCGGTCGAAGGGTCGGCAGGTCGGCACTTCACCCGATTCCAAGACTGCGGAGAACACTCCACCACCCGAGGGGGCCTGCGGGCCGGAGGCCCGCCTGCTCCTCGAACTCGCCCGGCACGACCCACGGTTGCGCCTGAGTACGGCCGAGGCCGCCGCCCTCGCCCCGCTGGCGGCCGACTGGCTCACCCGGGACGCCCGACCGCACCGCCTCCTGCACACCCTGCTGGCCGGCCTGCCCGAACGCATCCACGCCCCGCAGGCCCTGCTCCGCACCCGCCTGCAGCGCAGCATGCCCGCAGCCCCGCCCACGGCGGCGCCGGCACCGGCACCGGCGCCCCGGGGGCTGCCGCCGGACCTCCCGCCCGCCCGGGTCGACGCGGCCGCCGCGGAACGCAACCGGGCCGGCGTGGGCCGCGCCCGCGAACTGCTCCGCGGGGCCCGGATCCCCCGCCCGGTGCCGGCGCTGTAGCCGGGCCGTCCGCGGGGCGCGATGTCAGTCCTCGTCGAAGAAGTCCTCGACCGTGTCCTCGACGACGTCCTCCACGATCCCGCCGCCGACGAACCCGACCGCGGCACCGGCCGCCGCCCGACGATAGCGGCCGAGGTCGGCCCGGGGGCGGCACCTCGGCGGCGGTGTCCCCTCACACCCGGGGGCCGACGCGGCGGACGAGGGCGGCGCCGAGGGCGGTGGCGGCGGCGAGGACGGGCCACAGGAGGTGGGGGCCGGCGGCGAGCAGGGCGGTCAGGGCGGCGGGGGCGGCGGCGCGGCCGAGGCCGCTGGAGAGCTCCCAGCGGGCGAGGGCCCGGCCGAGGCGGGCGGGCGGTGCTGCGGCGACCACCAGGGCGGTGCCGGTGCCGGTGTAGAGGATCTCGCCGGCGGTGTAGAGCACCGAGACACCCGCGACGGCCGCGGCCCCGGCCGTGCCGCCGAGCGAACCGGCCGCCCAGAAGCCCAGGTAGGAGAGGGCGAGCACCAGACCGGAGGCGGCCAGGACGGACCTCCGGGAGCGGCGGGAGATCCACAGCACCACGGCGAGCTGGGTGGTGATCACCAGCATGGTGTTGCCGACGAAGATGCCCGAGGACCAGGCCGGTGCGACGTGCAGGGTGGTCACCAGCAGGGCGGGCAGGGCGACTTCGAGCACGTCGAAGCAGAAGGCGTACGGCAGGTTGGCCAGGCCCAGCAGGGCGGTGCCGCTCCGCCCCTCCGCGACCGGCCCGTCGACAGGGGTGTCCTGCCGGGCGGCGGCCGGCGGGACGGTGAGCCGCAGCGACCAGACCAGGCCGGCGGCCAGCAGGCAGGCGAGGGCGGTGGCCAGGGCGAGGGTCCGCAGGGCGCCGGTGCCGCCCGCGGTCGCCGCGGTGGCGGCCAGGGCCCCGACGCCGAGGCCCGCGTTGCGCAGCGCCCGTCCGGCGGCGAGGGCAGCGTCCCGCATCCGGCCGTCGGTGAGTGCGGCGACCACCGCGGCGTGCGCGGTCGGAAAGGCCTGGCTGCCGATGCCGAGCAGCACGGCCGCCGCGGTGAACCCGGCCGCACCCGAGGCGGCGAGCAGGACCGCCACGCCGGCCGCCCGGACGAGCAGCGTCGCGGCCACCGGCAGGCTCCGTGCGCCGCGGTCGATCCAGCGTCCGGTCAGCGGTACGGCGGCCAGGCCGGCCAGCATGCCGGCGGAGAGGGCGAGTCCGGCGGTGCCGACGCCGAGGCCGATCACCCCGACGCCGTACAGCAGCAGGAAGGGGCGGAGCAGGCCCGCGCCGAGTGCGTCGACCAGGACGGCGAGGCCGTAGCGGCGTCCACCGGCGATGCTCAGCAGGCGGGCGGTGCCGGGGAGTTCGGCGGCCGGGGAGGCGGTCGGGGCGTCAGCCGTCGCGGCGGGGCGGGCGGGGCGGTCGAGGAGGGTCATGGCGGCCACGCTGCGCCGCGGGGCGGGGCGGTGGCACGCGGATTGACGGTCCCCGTCAACCGTCGGCGGGCGGGTGGGGACGGGATGGCAGGATCGCCGGCATGAGTCTGACCATCGACGTCACCGGCCTGCCTGCCGAGGCGCTGCTGTTCGCGCCGTCCCCGCTGGCGGAGCTGAACGCGATGCTGCACGTCCTCGCGGAGCCGGCGCACCATCCGGAGCTGCACGGCTGGGCGGCGGCCACCACCGGTGCGCTGCCCGCGGGCCTGGCGGACCGGCTGCTGGAGGCGGACTTCCTGTGGCGGTCCTCGCGGGCCGACTTCCTCTTCCCGGCCCTGCCGGGTGCCACGCTGGCGGAGGAGCTGGACGCGGTGGACCGGCTGGAGGACGAGCTGTACACCGCGGCGGCGCTGGTCACCACCTGCGGTTCGTCCCGGCTGTCGTACCGGCCGGCGGGTTCGCCGCTGACCGATCCGGCGGCGGCCGAGCGGGCGCGGGACCTGGCGGCGGCCCGGGGGCCGCGGCAGGCGGCCTTCGCCGACCGGCTGCTCACCGATCCGCCGGCCGCCCGGGCGGCCGTGCGCCGGCTGCTGGAGGACTGCGAGCGGGCGTTCTTCGCGGACGCCTGGCGCCGGGTGCTGCCCTCGCTGGCCGCGGACGCCCGGCAGAAGGCCGACCTGCTGGCCCGGCGCGGCCCGGCGGAGGCGCTGGCCGCGGTCTCCCCGGTGATCGTGCTGGACGAGGCGGAGCCGGGGCGGCGGCGGATCGTCGTCGACAAGCTGCAGGACAACACGGCCAGTGCGGTCGCGGCGGGCGGGGTGACGTTCATCCCGAGCGCCTTCGGGCGGCCGCACCTGCCGGTGGTGTACGCGGCCGGGTGGCGTCCGGTGCTGCAGTACCCGATCGCCGAGGCGGGCGGCACCGACCCGGTGTCGCTGGCGCTCGTCCAGCAGCGGCTGGAGGCGCTGGCCCACCCCGTCCGGCTGCGGCTCGCCCGGACGATCGCGCGCGGCCCGCACACCACGGGCGAGCTCGCCGACGCCTGGCAGCTCACCGCCCCCGAGGTCTCCCGCCACCTCGCGGTGCTGCGCAGGGCCGGGCTGCTGACCACCCGCCGCCGCGGCCGCTACGTGCTGTACGAGCTGGACCTCGCCACCAGCGCCCGGCTCGGCGGCGACCTGCTGGAGGCCGTGCTGCGCTGAGCCCGGCCGGGATCGTACACCGATCGGTTTCCTCGTGGCGGCGCGGGCGGTAGCCTCGGCGGCATGGACACCCAGGTGAAGCCCTCCCCGCGCGACCGGCTGCTCGACGCCGCGACCGAGCTCTTCTACCGGGAGGGCGTCGGCACCGGGATCGACGCACTGTGCAAGGCGGCGGGGGCGTCCAAGCGGTCCATGTACCAGCTGTTCGACAGCAAGGACGAGGTGATGGCGGCCGCCCTGGAGCGGCGCGCGCCCGGGTACGCGGCGCTGCTGCTGCCCGCGGCGGACGACCCGCGCCCGCCCCGGGCCCGGGTGCTGCACGTCTTCGAGCGACTGGAGGAGCTCTCCCGGGCGGAGGACTACCGCGGCTGCCCGTTCCTGGCGGTGCAGGTCGAGCTGAAGGACGGGGCGCACCCGGCGAGCGTGGTCGCCGCCCGGGTCAAGCAGGCGCTGACCGACTTCTTCCGGGCCGAGGCCGAGCGTGGCGGGGCCGCCGATCCCGCGCTGGTGGCCCGGCAGTTGACGCTGGTCTTCGACGGCGCGAGCGCCCGGGCCGGGGCGGCCGGGGAGTCGCTGGCGGGGCTGGTGGTGCCGACGGCGACCGCCCTGCTGGACGCGGCCGGGGCCCGCTGAACCCCGGCCGCAGCCGGCCCGCGAAGACCGTTCCACCAGAAGGTACTCACGGGTAACATGCCCTGCACGGTCTGGCACCCAAGGGAGTCGAGCATGCACGGCACGGACGGAACCCCGGTCGGAACGGGCTTCTTCGACTCGGTCGACGAGGTCGCGGCCCGGCTCGCCGAGGTCGGCTACCTCGCCTCGACCGCCGTCGCCACCACCGTGTTCCTCGCCGACCGGCTCGGCAAACCGCTGCTCGTCGAGGGCCCGGCGGGCACCGGCAAGACCGAACTCGCCAAGGCCGTCGCCCGGCTCGGCGCCGCCCGGCTCGTCCGGCTGCAGTGCTACGAGGGCATCGACGAGGCCCGCGCGCTCTACGAGTGGAACCACGCCAAACAGCTGCTGCGGATCACCGCCGGCCGCGACGAGAGCTGGGACGAGGCCCGCACCGACGTCTTCGGCGAGGAGTTCCTGCTCAGCCGGCCGCTGCTCACCGCGATCCGCGGCGAGGAGCCCACGGTGCTGCTCATCGACGAGACCGACAAGGCCGACGTCGAGGTGGAGGGACTGCTGCTGGAGGTGCTCAGCGACTTCCAGATCACCGTGCCCGAACTCGGCACCATCCGGGCGGCCCGCCGCCCCTTCGTCGTGCTCACCTCCAACGCCAGCCGGGAACTCTCCGAAGCCCTCCGCCGCCGCTGCCTCTTCCTCCACCTGGACTTCCCCGACGCCGAGTTGGAGCAGCGGATCGTCCGCCTCAAGGTGCCCGGCCTGGACGCCGTGCTCGCCGAGTCGCTCGTCACCGTGGTCACCGCCCTGCGCGGCATGGAACTGCGCAAGGCACCCTCCGTCGCCGAGACCATCGACTGGGCGCGGACCCTGCTCGCCCTCGGCGCGGGGACGCTCGACGGCGCCGTCCTCCGCGACACCCTCGGCGTGGTCCTCAAGCACCAGGACGACCTGCTCAAGGCCGCCGCGAAGCTGGCACCCGCGTGACCGGCCCGCAGGCCCCGGCCACCCCCGCGGACCCGCCCGATCTCGCGGCCCGGCTCACCGGCCTCGTCCAGGCGCTGCGCGGCCACGGTCTGCGGATCGGCCCCGGCGAGACCGCCGACGCGGCGGCCGCCCTGGCCGTGCTCGGACTCGCCGACCGGGAGCAGGCCCGGGAGGGCCTGGCCGCGGTCCTGCTGCGCGCCGGAGGCCAACGGGCCGTGTTCGACGCCGTCTTCGACCTCTTCTTCCCGCTCGGCGTCGGCACCCCGCACGGCGCCGGACAGCCGCCGGACCAGCCCGTGGACCGGCCCGCCGCCGTCGCCGAGCTGCGCGACCGGCTCGCGGAGGCGCTGGCCGCGGGCGACCGGGCGGCGGGCGCCCGGATCGCCGGCGAGGCGGTCGAGGCGCTCGGCCGCTACGGCACCTCTCCCGGCACGGACGGCTGGTCCGCCTACCAGACCCTCGGCCTCCTCCAGCCGGAGACCCTGCTCGCCCGGGTGCTCGCCGCGCTGCGCGCCGGGCCGGCCGGCCCGGACGACGGAGGGCTCGGCGACCGGCTCGCCGAGGACGAAGTCCGGCGGCGCATCCGGGAGTTCCGCGCCCAGGTCGGCACCGAGGCGCGCCGCCGGGTCGCCGAACTGCGCGGCACCGAGCGGATCGCCGCACGCGCCGTCGCCCCGGCCCCGGACCGGGTCGACTTCCTCGCCGCCGGGCCCGAACAGCTCGCCGAACTGCGGCGCACCGTCCAGCCGCTGGCCCGCAAGCTCGCCACCCGGCTGGCCGCGCGCCGCCGCCGGGCCGCGCACGGCCGGATCGACCTGCGGCGCACCCTGCGGCGCTCGCTCTCCACCGGCGGGGTGCCGATGCGCCCCGCGTACCGGCAGCGCCGCCCGGCCCGCCCGGAGATCGTGCTGCTCTGCGACGTCTCCGGCTCGGTCGCGGGCTTCGCGCAGTTCACCATGCTGCTGGTGCGGGCGATGCGCGACCAGTTCGGCCGGGTCCGGGTGTTCGCCTTCGTCAACCGCACCGACGAGGTGACCCGGCTGGTCGCCGCCGACACCGACCCGGCCGAACTCGGCCGCCGCATCCTCACCGAGGCGGCGGTGGCGGGCTGGCACGGCAGCAGCGACTACGGCGCGGCCCTCGGCGAGTTCGCCGAACGCCACCTCGACGCGGTCGGCCCGCGCACCGCCGTCCTCGTCCTCGGCGACGCCCGCACCAACGGCTGGGACCCGAACCTGCCCGCCCTGCAACGCATCGCCGACCGCGCCCGCCGGGTCATCTGGCTCAACCCCGAACAGCCCGCCCTCTGGGGCACCGGCGACTCCGCCGCCCCCGCCTACGCCACCGCGGTCGAGATGCACCCCTGCCGCAACGCCCGCCGCCTCACCGACCTCGTCGCCCGCCTGCTCCCGGTCTGACGCCCCGTACGGCCACGGGTCTTCGTCAGGCGGCGAGTTGGGGGTAGAGGGCGGCGAGGTCGCCGGCCAGGCCGGCCTTGACCTGGCGGGAGAGGTCGTCGGCGAGCACCTCGTGGGCGTCGGACTCGATGCCGTCCAGGGCGCGGCGGGCCACGTCGGCCGGGTCCGCCTTGGGGGCGGTGATGCCGGAGGTCAGGTCCGTGTCGACGTAACCGACGTGCAGGCCGGTCACGTTGATGCCGCGCGGCTTCAACTCCAGGCGCAGCGAGTTGGTCTGCGACCAGAGTGCCGCCTTGGAGGCGCTGTACGAGCCGGCCAGGCCGATCCAGGACAGCACCGAGTGGACGTTGAGGAGGTGGCCGCCGCCGTTGCGCTCGATCACCGGGACGAAGGCGCGGGCGGTGAGCAGCGGGCCGTAGAAGTTGGTCTCGAACTCGCGGCGGACGTCCTCCACCGGGGAGTCCAGGAAGGACGCGTTGACCGCGGCGCCGGCGTTGTTGATCAGCACGGTGACGTCCTGGGCGCGGGCGGCGGCCGCCGCGACCGAGGCCGGGTCGGTGACCTCCAGCGCCAGCGGGACGGCCTCGGGGTGGGTGACCGTCCGCGGGTCGCGTGCGGTCGCGTAGACCTTGGCGGCACCGCGTTCGTACAGCGCGTCCACCAGCGCCCGGCCGATGCCGCGGCTGCCGCCGGTGACGAGGACGGCTGCGCCCTTGATCGCGGTCATGGGAATCTCCCCTCAGAGGAAACCGATCGGTTTCCACCAAGGTAAACCGATCGGTTTCCACCTGCAAGCGGCTGCGTCAGTCCGCCCCGGCCGAGCGGAGCACCGCCAGCACCAGGGTCCGCGCGACCTCCGCCGTCTCCCGCACCGACACCTGCTCCCGCGGGCTGTGCGCGACCCGGACGTCCCCCGGCCCGAACTGCAGCGTCGGCACCCCGGCGGCCGCGTACAGCCGCAGGTCGCTGCCGTACGGCGCCCCCCGCTCCCGCAGCGCCGCACCGCCCACCGCGTCCGCGTGCGCCGCCCGGACGAGACCGCCCAGCGGATGCCCGGCCGGCAGCCGGCCGCTGGCGAACAGCCCGCCCGGCCAGGTCACCGACGCCGGGTGCTCCCGCAGCCACGGGTCCGCCGCACAGGCCCGGGCCACGCACTCCTCCAGGTCCGCCATCGCCGCCGCCGGGTCCTCCCCCAGCCGCACCCCGAGCCGGCCCTCGGCGACCAGCCGGTCCGGCACGCTGCTCGCCCAGTCCCCCGCCCGGACCTTGCCCACCGAGAGCGCGTACGGGATCGGGTACTCCGCCATCAGCGGGTCCGGAGCGGTGTTGCGGGCGGCCTCCAGCCGGGCCAGCGCGGCGTGGACCGGCAGGTAGGCGTCGATCGCGCTGGCGCCCTCGTTCCGGGTGCTGGCGTGCGCGGCCCGGCCGTGCACCTCGATCCGGAAGGTCAGCGCACCGGCGTTCGCCGTCACCAGGGTGCCGCCGGTCGGCTCGGTGATCAGGCAGGCGTCGCCGGTGTACCCGCGCCGCAGGGTGCCGAACGCCCCGAGGCCGCCGTCCTCCTCGCCGACCACGAAGTGCACCGCCACCCGCCCGCGCAGCCGGGCGCCGCTCGCCCGGATCGCGGCCAGTGCGGCGAGGTGCGCCGCCAGGCCGGCCTTCATGTCGCAGGCGCCGCGGCCGTGCACCACGTCCCCGGCCACCCGGGGCACGAACGGGTCGCCGACCCACTGGGCGGCGTCGCCCGGCGGCACCACGTCCACGTGCCCCTGCAGCACCACCGTCGGGCCGTCGTCCCCGCCGGTGCCCGCCACCAGCCCCCAGGCCTCCTCGCGCGGCGCCTCCGTGCCGGGGAAGTCCGGGTGCGCCCGCAGCGCGGGCAGGTCCATCGACCACAGGTCGGTCTCCAGGCCGAGCCCGTCGAGCAGGCCGGCCAGGTGGTGCTGGATCTCCGACTCGGCGGCGCTGCCGGTCACGCTGGGGATCGCGATCAGGTCGAGCAGCGTCCGGGCGACGGCCGCCTCGTCGACGGCCGCCAGCGCGGCGGCCTCCCGGGCGGTGAGGTCTGCGGTCACGGGCGGGCCTTCCGGTCGGGGCCCGCCCGGCCGCCGGAGCGGGCCGGTCGGAGGGCGGGCCGGTGGGTCGCCCGCCCAGCCTGTCAGAGTGCCCCGCCCGGGTCACGGGCCGCCGGCCGCCCCACCGGACCTGCGCCGCGGCCCGGGTCGGGCGGGCTCAGACCCGGGCGAGGTCGGCGGCGCCGAAGCCGACCGAGAAGCGGTGGCACCAGATCACCGCGCTGCGGACCCGCTCCAGGTCGGTGCCGGGCGGCACGGTGTAGTTCTGGTTGCCGAGGTTGCCCTTGAGCCGGTCCAGTTCGACCGCGCCCTCGCCGAGCGAGTCCAGCCGCGACTCGGCGGCGGGCAGCGCCGACAGGTACACCCGGACGTCCGGGCCGTCCGAGGTCCGCAGGTCCTCCAGCCGCAGCACCACCGTGCCGTCGGCCAGCCGCACCAGCCGGGCGGTGCCGGTGGTGGGGTGCTCCCCGGCGACGAACCCGCCCCGCGCCAGGTCCACCGGGGCCGCCGGGGCGGTCGCCGCGGCGGTCGTCGCGGCGGCCGACACGGCCGGGCCCGCGGACACGGACGCGGACGCGGACGCGGACGGCAGCGCCTCGTCCACCGAGGTGCTGGTGAACGCCTTCCACGGCGCGAACAGGTACAGCCCGAACCCGCCGACGAGCAGCACCAGCACGGCGAGCGGAACGGTCACCCGCCGGGCGGGCCTGCGGCGCAGCGGTGCACGGAACTTCACGGTCTCCCCCGGGGTGCGTCGGACGGTGGCAGACCTCATGGGTACCGCGCGGCCGCCGGCCCGCGCCACGTCCGCGGCCCGGCGGTAAGAACCCCGTAACCTGCCCGGCCCCGCAGCCCGGTTCAGGCCGGCGGCGGGCCCTCGGCGCCCTCCGACAGGTCCTTCACGAAGGTCGTCGCACTGCGCCGCACCGTCATGCCCACCCGCTCGTACAGGCCGAGCGCGCCGGTGCCCGAATGCGTCCACAGCGTGCAGGAACGCCGGCCGGCCCGGTGGAAGGCCAGGAAGGAGTGCCGCAGCAGCAGCCGCGCGATCCCGCGGTTGCGGTGGTCGTGGGCGACCGCGACCCGCTCGACGTACCCGTCCTCGGTGTCGGGGAGGTCCAGCGCGAGGACGGCGCCGACGACCTGCCCGTCCACGAAGGCCAGCGAGGACATCTGCGCGGCGAACGTCGGCCGCTCCACGGTGTGCTGCGCCCACTCCTCGTACGCCTTGCGGCGCGGCTGCCACTCGGCGAAGGCGTCCTCGGTCAGCCGGTGCACCGCCGGCCCGTCGCCCGCACGGAACGGCCGGACGGTGACGCCCTGCGGGGCCTGCGGCAGCGCCGGCTCCCGGGGCATCGCGATCTCCATCAGCCAGGCCCGCACCAGCGGCCCGTAGCCGCGGGAGCGGACCAGGGCCACGGCCCCCGCGTCGGAGTCCGGGACGGTCTGCACGATCCGCTCGGTCCCCGCCTGCCGGGCGCGTGCCTCCGCCCAGTCCAGCAGGGCGGCGCCGAGGCCCCTGCCCCGGTGCTCCGGGTGCACGTCCACCTCCGACCGCCGGTCGACCCAGGCCCGTGCCGCCGGCCGCCCCTGCGCGTCGTGCACCAGCAGCGTGTCCGCGCCCAACTCCATGCCCGGGCGGGCCAGATCGGCCGCGATCCCGCCCGGGTCGGTCTCCACCTGCCCGTACAGCTCGGTCTCGCACGCCGCCACCAGCCCGTGGATCACCGGCACGTCCTCGGCGCACGCCGCCCGCCCCCGGTACCCCGCCGGCAATCCAGGCACCACACCCGTCATCGGCCCCACACTCCCGCGCAGCAGTCCTCCGGTCCCGGCCCGGCACCGCGTCAGTCTCCGCCACCCCCGCATCCACGGCAACGGATTACCCGAAGCCCACCGCACCCCGGCACCTGCCCGCCTAGGCTCCGGCCATGCACAAGGGCGCGGGCGGTTCGAAACAGGCGGCGGCGGACCGGCTGGACGCGGCGATGCGGCAGGCGCTGCTGCCCGCCGACGCCAGGGCCCGGCTGGGTGCCTGGGCGGCGGGCGACGGCGCCGCCTTCGCGGGGGCGGCGGGCAGCGGGGTGCACGGCGTCGACTGCGTGCCCGCGCACTGGGCGGGCATCGGACCGTGGCCGGAGGTGCTCGGGTCCAGGGGCTCGACGACCGCCGTACCGGTGAGCCGCGCGCAGGTCCGGGAGGCCGTCGGGTCGGCGCTGGACGGCGAACGGTGGGAGGAGGCGCTGGTCGTGCCGTACGTCTGGGGCCGCGGCAAGCGACCCTGGCGCGGACCGGCCGTGCTCGCCGGGATCCTCGTGCACCCGGGAACGGGCGCGGCGCTGGCCGGGGCCGTGCAGGCGCTGACCTCCGAGGGCGCGGTCGCGGCCTACCGGAGGCTGGACGGCGCCGTCCCGGGGCTGGGGCCCGCATTCTTCACCAAGTTCCTCCATTTCGCGGGCCTCGCCCGGGCGGACGCCGTCCCGGGGCCGCTGCCGCTGATCCTCGACTCCCGCGTGGCGGCCGCCCTGCGTGCCCTGGCGGTGCCGGTCGGCCTGGCCGCCGGGGTGCCGGGGACGGCGGCCGTCGCCCGGTGGACCTGGTCCGCCGGCGGGTGGACGCCGCACCGCTACCGCGTCTACCTGGAGTGGATGCACGCCGCCGCCGCGCAGCTGGCCGCCGCCTGCCCGGCGTGGCCGGCCGGCCGTCCGGACCTCCTCGAACTCGCGCTGTTCAGGGGCGTCTGACGGGTCGTCCCCCGCCCGGGCCGCGGACCCGGCGTTCACACCGTGCGTGCAGCTCCTCCACCGGTGTCCGCCGGCCTGCGTCCGGAGGGGGCACCGGGTGCGTCCCGGAACCCGCGTGGCGCTAGGTTCTTGACCGGCCGTCCGACCCGCCGGACGGCCGGTCGACCCGGGACGAAGGGACGTTGGCGTGCAGGGACAGCTGCTGGGCGAGCGCTACGAACTGCTGGAGCGGCTCGGCCCCACGGGGGCGGGCGAGCACTGGCGGGCGTACGACCGGCAGCTCGGCGTGCCGGTGGAGGCGGCCGTCCTGGCCGGGCCGGGCACCGCGCCGGAGGAGGCCGAGCGGCTCGCGGAGGCGGCCCGCGCCGCGGCCGAACGGCCCGGGCACCCGCACCTGGTGACGGTGCTGGACGCGGGCACCGACCCGGCGAGCGGCACGGTGTACGCCGTCCTGGAGCAGGTCGCCGGCCGCAGCCTGGAGGACGCCCTCGCCGCCGACGGCCCGCCCGGCACCGCCCGCGCCGCCGAGTGGACCCGCCAGATCTGCGCCGGTCTGGCCGCCTCGCACGCGGCGGGCGCGGTGCACCGGGACCTCCGGCCGGCCCGCCTGCTGCTCACCGCGGACGGCACGGTCAAGCTGCCGGGCCTGGTGGCCGACGCCCCGGCGGCCGGGCAGCCGGGCGGCGGTCCGGCGGGGGCGCTGGCCGGCGTGCCGTGGATGTCCCCCGAGCTGGTGCGCGGCGCGGAGCAGGTCGACGCGCGCAGCGACCTCTACGCGGTGGGCTGCCTGCTGTACCAACTGCTCACCGGCACGACGCCGTTCGGGCACCGCGAGCCGACCGTGCAGTTCGGCGCGCACCTGCGGGAGGCCCCGGCGCCGCCGAGCGCCCGCCGGCCGGGTGTCCCGGCCGGGCTCGACGACCTGGTGCTGGCGCTGCTGGCCAAGGCACCGGAGGAGCGTCCGGCGGACGCCGACGAGGTGCTCGACCGGCTCGACGCGCTGGCGCCGGAGCTCGCGGCCGCGGGCAGCGGCCCGGCGGACGCCACCG
>NZ_JBEYFP010000069.1:0-18983 GCF_040634455.1 Kitasatospora sp. NPDC007106 | reverse complement strand
CCGCCCGGGCCGCGGCCCGGGCGCAGAGCCTGCTCGACCGGCACGGCGTCCTCACCCGCGGCACCGTCGCCGCCGAGCGCGTCCCCGGCGGCTTCGCCGGCGTCTACCGGGTGCTCTCCGCCTTCGAGGAGCGCGGCCGGGCCCGCCGCGGGTACTTCGTCGAGGGGCTGGGCGGCTCCCAGTTCGCGATGGACGGCGCCGCGGACCGGCTGCGCTCGGTCAGCGGACGGCTGGAGCGCGCCGGGGCGCAGGGCTGGACGGCCGGGCCGGGCAGCGCCGACCAGCCGGAGGCGCTGGTGCTGGCCGCCGCCGACCCGGCCAACGCCTACGGCGCGGCCCTGGACTGGCCCGAACCACCGGGTGCCTCCCCCGCGAAGGGCTCCGCCCACCGCCCCGGGCGCAAGGCCGGCGCCCTGGTCGTCCTGGTCGACGGCGAGCTGGTGCTGTACGTGGAGCGCGGCGGCAAGTCGCTGCTGTCCTGGGCGGAGGGCGAAGTGCTGGCGACGGCCGCGCAGGCCCTGGGGCGGGCGGCCCGCGAGGGGGCGCTCGGCAGCGTCACGGTGGAGCGCGCCGACGGCGAGCCGGCCCTCACCTCACCGCTCGGTCCCGTCCTGGAGGCCGCCGGCTTCCACCCCACCCCCCGCGGCTACCGCCTCCGCCCCCAATAGCCCCCGGGGCGCTCGGGCGGTCGGTTCAGGGGCGCTGGGGGCACCCCACGCGCCCCTGTGTGGCATCCGTACGCCGTTGAAGACAGGGCCCTAGGCCGCCGGGCCGAGGCCGTCCTGGTCCGGCGGGATGGTGCGGCGGCGGGCCGGGCCGGTCAGCCGGCGGTCGGTGTGGACGGGCAGCAGCCCCAGTCCCCAGCCGCCGGCGGCGAGTATGCCGAGCGCCGGGCCGTCGCCCGCCGCGCCGGGGCCGAACAGCCACCATCCGGTGGCCGCACACAGCAGGGCGGCCGGGCCGACCCACCTCAGGTGGGCCCGCCCGGCCGCCCTGACGAGCACCTGGGCTCGTGCCGTAACGACTCTGCGCACCGGGGCCTCCTTCACTCGCTCCCCTGGTCGGGGAGGGCGAGGTCCGGTCAGGCCGCGACCACGTCCATGGCTGCTGCCTTGGGCACGGTCGTGCCGGCCCGATCGACACCGGGGGCCGGCAGCGGAACCGGTTCGAGGACCGGCCTCAGCAGATCACCCTCCGAGAGGGTGGCCATCGCCGCAAGTTCGGCGAGGGACAGCTCGTCGCTGACCTCGCGCATGACCTCGGACATCCGGACATCGAGCGCGTCGCAGATGGCGGAGAGCAGCTCGGAGGAAGCCTCCTTCTGCCCCCGCTCCACCTCGGAGAGGTAGCCGAGCGAAACCCTGGCGGCCGCCGACACCTCGCGGAGTGTGCGGCCCTGGCGCTGGCGCTGCCGACGCAGCACATCGCCCAGCAGGCGACGGAGCAGGATCATCGGTGCCTCCCTCCTCGGACTGCGGATCGAGATGTCACGACCCCACCGTACCGCCTCGTCCGCATCGCGTGCGGGGACCGTGGTCGTGTTCACTCTGGGCTGCAAGGCTGTCCCCTCCCGTTCTGTGCCCCGCCCGGGCGTCCGCTGCGCGTCGTCCGGGCCCGTGGCGTCGCCACGCGGTGACTCGGCTTGGCTCTGTTCTGCCCGCCCTGGGCCTGTGCTGTAACACGATCCTCCAGCTCGGGCGGCCGATTCGGAGATTTCGGGAAAGCTCAGCGCGACGGGCCGTCACTCGCTAGGCGCTCGAGCAGCAGCTCCAGAGCGGCTGCCACCGTCCTGCGACGGATGATTGCACGTTGCCCCGACAACACCCGGGAGTCGGCCCGTGTTCCCGCAGGACCGGCGAATCCGATGTGGACGGTGCCGACCGGCACGCCGTCCTGCGGCTCCGGTCCGGCCACCCCGGTGGTGGCGAGTCCGTAGGTGGCACCGAGCAGTGCCCTTACGCCCTCGGCCATCTGGCGGGCCACCACCGGATGGACGGGGCCGTGCACGGCCAGCAGCCCCTCGTCCACGCCCAGCACGGACGCCTTGAGGTCCGTGGCGTACGCGGTGACGGAGCCTCGGAAGGTGGCGGAGGCGCCGGGGACGTCGACCAGAGCGGCCGCCAGCAGACCCCCGGTCAGCGACTCGGCGACGGCGACGGTGGCGCTCCGCCCGCGGAGCGCGGCGTGCACCCGCTCCGCGAGCCCGTCACCGGCGCTGCCGTCCTGCGCCGCGTGCTGCGCCGCACCGCCGTCGGGGGTGCTCATCGGCCGGTGGCCTCCCGTGCGGCGGCGCGCTGCTCGGCCAGGCCCTCGCGCCGCAGCCGGACCGCCTGGCCGACGTAGTCGAGGCCGGTGGCGACGGTGAGCAGCACGGCCACGCCCATGACGACGGCGCGGGCGGTGGCCAGCGGGCCGGTCAGCACCAGCACGTACATGCCGACCGCGATGCCCTGGGTGAGGGTCTTGAGCTTGCCGCCGCGGCTGGCCGGGATGACGGCGTACCGGATGACCCAGAACCGCATCAGGGTGATGCCGAGTTCGCGGGCGAGGATGACCACGGTGATCCACCAGGGCAGGTCACCGAGGATCGAGAGGCCGATCAGCGCGGCACCCATGATCGCCTTGTCGGCGATCGGGTCGGCGATCTTGCCGAAGTCGGTGATCAGGCCCTTGCGGCGGGCGAGCTCGCCGTCGAAGACGTCCGTGATCATGGCGATGGCGAAGGAGGCCCAGGCGACCGAGCGCCACTTGGGGTCGTGGCCGCCGTCCGCGAAGAGCAGCAGCACGAAGACCGGCACCAGCAGCAGGCGGACCATCGTCAGGACGTTGGCGATGTTCCAGAGGCCCGGCTGCGGCGACGGCGCGGCCCCGGGGCGGCCGGGCGGGGCCGCCGTCGGGGCGCCGGGCCCCTTGGTCACGCGTCCGCTCCTGGGGCCTCGGCGCCGACGACCTCGGCGACCAGGTCGACACCCTCGGCGGCAACCACCACGGCCCGGTAGAACCGGCCGACCTCGGCGTCGTCCGCGCCGAGCAGGGTGGTGAGGCCGTCGGTCTCCGGGGCCTGGTGGGCGGAGCGGCCCTCGACGGTGCCGTCCTCGACGGACTCGACGAGGACCAGCACCTCGGTGCCGATCCGCTCCTCGGCGCGCTGGGCGGTGAGCTCCTCGGCCAGCCGGGAGAGCTTGGCGAGGCGGTCGGCGACGACGTCCTCGGGCAGCTTGCCGTCGAGCGTCGCGGCCTCGGTGCCCTCCTCGTCGGAGTAGCCGAAGACGCCGATCGCGTCGAGGCGGGCGCCGGAGACGAAGCGCTCCAGCTCGGCGAAGTCCTCCTCGGTCTCGCCGGGGAAGCCGACGATGAAGTTGGAGCGGGCGCCGGCCTGCGGGGCCTTGGCGCGGATGCCGTCCAGCAGCTCCAGGAACTGGTCGGTGGAGCCGAAGCGGCGCATCCGGCGGAGCACGGCCGGCGCGGAGTGCTGGAAGGACAGGTCGAAGTAGGGCACGACCTTGTCGATCGAGGTCATGGCGTCGATCAGGCCGGGCCGCATCTCGGCGGGCTGCAGGTAGCTGACCCGGATGCGCTCGATCCCGTCGATGTCGGCGATCTCGGCGAGCAGGGTCTCCAGCAGGCGGATGTCGCCGAGGTCCTTGCCGTACGAGGTGTTGTTCTCGCTGACCAGCACGACCTCGCGGACGCCCTGCTCGGCCAGCCAGCGGGCCTCGTTCAGCACGTCGGAGGGGCGGCGGGAGATGAACGAGCCGCGGAAGGCCGGGATGGCGCAGAAGGAGCACCGCCGGTCGCAGCCGGAGGCCAGCTTGATCGAGGCGACCGGGCTGTCGTCGAGCCGCTTGCGCAGGGTGCGGGGGCCGGAGGCCGGGGCGACGCCCTCGGGGAGGTCCTCGGGGGCCCCGTGGCCGGGCAGGGCGACCTCGGCGGCGGCGGCCTGGCGCTCGACCGGGGTCAGCGGCAGCAGCTTGCGGCGGTCCCGCGGGGTGTGGGCCTCGACGTGGCCGCCGGAGAGGATGGTCTGCAGCCGGCTGGAGATGTCGGTGTAGTCGTCGAAGCCGAGCACGCCGTCGGCCTCGGGCAGGGCGTCGGCGAGCTCCTTGCCGTAGCGCTCGGCCATGCAGCCGACCGCGACGACGGCCTGGGTGCGGCCGTGCCCCTTGAGGTCGTTGGCCTCCAGCAGGGCGTCGACGGAGTCCTTCTTGGCGGCTTCGACGAACCCGCAGGTGTTGACGACGGCGACGTCGGCGTCGGCTGCGTCGTCGACCAGCTGCCAGCCGTCCGCCTCCAGTCGCCCGGCGAGTTCCTCGGAGTCCACCTCGTTGCGGGCGCATCCGAGCGTGACAAGGGCGACAGTACGGCGTTCAGGCATGACGCCAAGATTAACGCGCGGCCCCCGGTGCCGTTCGCCCCGGAGGCCGTGCGCGCCGATCCGTCGCCCCGACTCAGCCCGCCTGCGGGTCTCCAGGGGTGTACGTGACGTGCACCACCTGGCCGTCGGCACCGGCCGGACCGAGGTCCTTGCCGTTGACGTACACGTGCACGGCGCCGGCGTTGCCGAGCACCAGGCTGATCTGCTTGGGGTCGGTGAAGGTCTGGTCCTGGCCGGTCTCCAGGTTGTTGGAGAACAGCGCCTTGCCCTTGCCGTCCTTGGCGGAGACCCAGCTGGTGGCCTTCTCGGCGACGAGCTTCACGGTGACCTTGTCGGCCGGGGCCGCGGCGATCGGGGCGAGGCTCGGGGCCGGGGCCGGGGGCTGGGCGGACGAGCCGGCAGGGGCGGAGCCGGCGGCGCTGGCCAGCGGGGAGCTGGCGGCACCGGTGGCGGGGGCGTTGGAGTGGCCGCCGAACAGGTTGAAGCCGATCAGGGCGACCACGGCGAGGATGGCGACCACCATCGGGGTGGTCCAGTTCGGCCGGCGGTGGTCGTTGACCTTGATCGGGGCGGTGTCGAGCAGCTGGGTCGGGCGGCGGTCGGCGGGCGAGCCGCCGTGCGCCGCGTCGTAGCGGGCCACGAGGTCCTCGCCGTCGACGCCGACGGCGCGGGCCAGGGCGCGGATGTGGCCGCGGGCGTAGAAGTCGCCGCCGCAGCGGGAGAAGTCGTCCTGCTCGATGGCGTGGACGATGGGGACGCGGACGCGGGTGCTCGTACTCACCTGATCGACGGTCAGGCCGGCGTCGATGCGGGCGGTGGTGAGCACACGACCGATGCTCGGGAGGTCAGCGGCTGGCTGGTCGGCCGCCGGCGCCGGCTGCCCCGGGTCGTTCCGGGACGTGCGGGCGGAGGGCCGGCTGCTGCCACGGTCGGGGGACTTGCCGATGGTCACTGGACGCGCCTTTCGAGCGTTGGCCACCTGCTGAGAAAACAGTCTAGGGGCGGGGGTGGAACGAATCTCAAGCGGAATAGGCCCGAACGTGGGCGGCTTGCCGGCCGCGTCTGACGGCAGGTCAGCGCAGGCCGGGTGCACAATTCGTCCCCGCCCCGATAGGGACGCGCCGACTGCTCGGCGCGGTTCCCCCTACTTATCACATTCCTCCGAACGAGTGAGAGGCGGCTCATCCACGGAGTGTCAGCAGGACACCGTCCAGTTCGTCCGGCTTGACCAGGACGTCGCGTGCCTTGGAGCCCTCGCTGGGGCCGACGATGCCCCGGGACTCCATCAGGTCCATCAGCCGGCCGGCCTTGGCGAAGCCGACCCGCAGCTTGCGCTGGAGCATCGAGGTCGAGCCGAACTGGGTGGAGACGACCAGCTCCGCGGCCTGGATCAGCAGGTCGAGGTCGTCGCCGATCTCCTCGTCGATCTCCTTCTTGGGGCCGCCGCCGACCGTGACGTCGTCCCGGTAGACGGCGCCCATCTGGTCCTTGCAGTGCTGGACGACCTTGGCGATCTCCGCCTCGGTGACGAACGCGCCCTGCATGCGGACCGGCTTGGAGGCGCCCATCGGCAGGAAGAGCGCGTCGCCCTTGCCGATCAGCTTCTCCGCACCGGGCTGGTCGAGGATGACCCGGGAGTCGGCCATCGCCGAGGTGGCGAAGGCGAGCCGGGACGGCACGTTGGCCTTGATCAGGCCGGTGACCACGTCCACCGAGGGCCGCTGGGTGGCGAGCACCAGGTGGATGCCGGCCGCACGGGCGAGCTGGGTGATGCGCACGACCGAGTCCTCGACGTCCCGCGGCGCGACCATCATGAGGTCGGCCAGCTCGTCGACGATGACCAGCAGGTACGGATACGGCGTCAGCTCGCGCTCGCTGCCGAGCGGCGGCTTGAGCCTGCCGGAGCGGACCGCGGCGTTGAAGTCGTCGACGTGCCGGAAGCCGAACGCGGCCAGGTCGTCGTAGCGCATGTCCATCTCGCGCACCACCCACTGGAGGGCTTCGGCGGCCTTCTTCGGGTTGGTGATGATCGGCGTGATCAGGTGCGGGATCCCCTCGTACGCGGTCAGTTCGACGCGCTTGGGGTCGACCAGCACCATCCGCACCTCGTCCGGGGTGGAGCGGACGAGGACGGAGGTGATCAGGCAGTTGATGCACGAGGACTTGCCCGCGCCGGTGGCGCCGGCGACCAGGATGTGCGGCATCTTCGCGAGGTTGGCCATCACCGTGTGGCCCTCGACGTCCTTGCCCATGCCGACGACCATCGGGTGGTCGTCCTCGGCCGCGGCGCGCGAGCGCAGCAGGTCGCCGAGGTTGACCATCTCGCGGTCCCGGTTGGGGATCTCCACGCCGACCGCGGACTTGCCGGGGATCGGCGAGATGATCCGCACGTCCGGGCTGGCGACGGCGTAGGCGATGTTCTTGGCCAGCGCGGTGATCCGCTCGACCTTCACGGCGGGGCCGAGCTCGACCTCGTAGCGGGTGACCGTCGGGCCGCGGGTGAAGCCGGTGACCCGGGCGTCCACCTTGAACTCCGCGAAAACGCCGGTGAGCTGGGCGACGACCTCGTCGTTGAGCCGGGAGCGGGCCTTCGCCGGGGCGCCCTGCTCCAGCAGGTCCAGCGGCGGCAGGGAGTACGCGATGTCCCCGGCGAGGGTGAGCTGCTCCATCCGCACCGGCGCCGGGCCGTGGCCCTCGGGCGCCCCCTCGGAGCGGGCGGCGGGCACCGCGGGCTCCTCCGGCGGGGCGGTGTTGTCCTTGACCTGGTGGAGCATGCTGGCGACCGCGGGCGAGCCCGGGACGCCGTACAGCAGGGCGCCGTCGAGGTCCGCGGCGACGCCGGCGGCGAGGTCGCGGGTCTCGTACGGGTCCTTGACGAACATGTCGGGGACGGCCGAGGCGAGTTCCGGGTCGTCGACCTGCTTGCGGCGGCGGCGCCTGCGGGGCGGGGCGTCCTCGTCGTCGATGGTGAAGGGCAGCGCCTCGGGGTCGGCGTCCTCGGGCGGCTCGGTGGAGTGCTCGCGGGAGGTGCCGGCGGCCGCGGAGCCGTCCGCGCCGGGGGCCCCGGCGAGGGCCGGCTCGACCACGCCGAGCCGCTCGCCGAGGCCGCGCAGCCGCTCGGGGATCTTGTTGACCGGGGTGGCGGTGACCACGAGCAGGCCGAAGAAGGCGAGCAGGATCAGCAGCGGCACGGCGAGCGGCGGTCCGGCGGCGGCCATCATCGGCGTGGAGGCGGCCCAGCCGACGATGCCGCCCGCCGCCCGTATCCGGGACGCCCCGCTGGACATGACGGGTGCTCCGCAGCCGATGTGGACCAGGCCGAGGACGCCGACGACCAGCGCGGTCAGGCCGATCACGATCCGGCCGTTGGCCTCCGGCACCTCGGGATGCCGCATCAGCCGCACCGAGACGCCGCCGAGCAGGAAGGGCACCAGCACGTCGAGCCGGCCGAACAGCCCGGAGACGACGTTGGTGGCGGCCTCGCCGAGCCAGCCCTGCGGGCTGAACCAGGTGCCGGCCGCGGTGACCAGTGCCAGGGCGAGCAGCATCAGCGCCACGCCGTCCTTGCGGTGAGCCGGGTCGAGGTTGCGGGCGCCGTGGCCGAAGCCGCGGAAGAGCGCGCCGACGGAGTGCGCGAGGCCGAGCCAGACGGCCCGGACGGCGCGGAAGAGTATCGGCCGGGGCGGCGGCGGGGCGGGTGCCGCGGCCTTCTTGGCGGGCGCCCTCTTCGCGGCCGCCTTGCGCGGCGCCGCGGGCGTGGCGGCGGCCTTCTTGGCCGGCGCCTTCTTGGCCGGCCCGGGCTTCGGGTTGCGTGCCTGGCTTCCGGGCGTACGTGTGGCCATGGCACAGCAGCCTACCGGCGGCCGGCACGCCTGCACATGTGACCGAGCGCGAGCAGGGCGGCGTGTCGCCGACGTCCTGTCACGGCCGCCGTGTCACCCGACCGGGTGGATACGGGCCGGCGCCCGGCGGGCCGTCAGGACGAGCCGGGGCGCAGGGCGTCGAGGGCGCGGCGCAGGCCGGCGAGTTTGCTCTCCAGATGGGCGGCGCCCGCGGCGGCCGCCGTCTCCGAGGTGCCGTCGAGCTGCTTGGTGAGGGCCTCCGCCTGCTCCTCGACCGTCGCCAGCCGGGCGGAGAGCTCGCCGAGCAGGGCGCCGCCGATGGCCGGGGCCTCGCCCGCCTCCAGCTGCAGGCGCAGCAGCGCGGCCTGCTCCTTGAGCTGGCAGTTCTTCATGTAGAGGTCGACGAAGACGGAGACCTTGGCGCGCAGCACCCACGGGTCGAAGGGCTTGGAGATGTAGTCCACCGCGCCGGCCGCGTAGCCGCGGAAGGTGTGGTGCGGCCCGTGGTTGATCGCGGTCAGGAAGATGATCGGGATGTCGCGGGTGCGTTCGCGGCGCTTGATGTGCGCGGCCGTCTCGAAGCCGTCCATGCCGGGCATCTGGACGTCCAGCAGGATCACGGCGAAGTCGTCGGTGAGCAGCGCCTTGAGTGCCTCCTCGCCGGACGAGGCCCGGACCAGCGTCTGGTCCAGCGCGGAGAGGATGGCCTCCAGCGCCAGCAGGTTCTCCGGCCGATCGTCGACCAGAAGGATCTTCGCCTTCTGCACCAGGACCCGCCCTCCTGCCGGTTGCCTGCCCAGGGTCGGCACGCCCGTGCCGCCCACTACTGACCCGGTCATGCTAGCCGTACCCCCTCGCCCGCCACATCGCTCCCGGCAACTCGGGCCGCCGGGCTCGCCGATCCGGGACGCCGAGTCACCGTTCGGTCACCGTTCGCAACGATTGCGGCACACTACCGGGTTCCCGGCCGGACCCGCCAGTACGGACCGACCGGTGGACCTGGCGGCTACCCGACCGCCAGCCACTGGCGCATGACCGCCAGCAGGTGGTCGGTCTCGACGGGCTTGGTGACGTGGTCGTTCGCCCCCGCCTCCAGGCTCTTCTCGCGGTCCCCCTTCATCGCCTTGGCGGTCAGCGCGATGATCGGCAGCCCCGCGAACTGCGGCATCCGACGGATCGCCTCGGTGGTCGCGTAGCCGTCCATCTCCGGCATCATGATGTCCATCAGCACCAGGGCGACGTCCTCGTGCTGCTCCAGCACCTCGATGCCCTCGCGGCCGTTCTCCGCGTAGAGCACGGCCAGTCCGTACTCCTCCAGCACGCTGGTGAGGGCGAAGACGTTGCGGATGTCGTCGTCGACGATCAGCACCCGCTGGCCCTCGAAGCGGCCCTGGAACTGGCCGGCCCCGGCGCGGTCCGCGGGCCGTTCGGGCTGGCGCGGGAACTGCTCGCGATCGGCGACGGCGGGCTCCGCGGCGCTGCGGCCCTCCAGGGCCCGCCGCGGGGTGCGGCCCTCGACGGCGCGGCGTCGCTCGGCGGCGCCCCGGCGGCGTTCCTCGGCCAGCTCGCGGACCTCCTGGGCCCAGTGCTCCGCCGGGTTCTCGCCGACCGGCACCGGCATCCCGACCGGGGTGACGCCGACCGCGGCGCGCACCGCATGGCCCGCCGGGCGGTCCAGCGGGGCGGCGTCCGGCTCGTCGGCGCGCAGCGGCAGGTAGAGGGTGAAGGTCGAGCCGCGGCCGAGCTCGCTCTCGGCGTGGATCTCGCCGCCGAGCAGCCGGGCGATCTCCCGGCTGATCGACAGGCCGAGGCCGGTGCCGCCGTACTTGCGGCTGGTGCCGCCGTCGGCCTGCCGGAACGGCTCGAAGATCTCCCGGAGCTTGTTCCCGGGGATGCCGATGCCGGTGTCGGAGACGGAGAAGGCAATCAGTTCCTCGTCCGGGTCGCCGATCGCGTCGGCCTCCAGCAGCTGCTCGCGGACGTGCTGCGGCACGTCGCCGTTGGTGACCGGGCGGATCAGCAGGTCGACGGCGCCCGCATCGGTGAACTTCACCGCGTTGGAGAGCAGGTTGCGCAGCACCTGCTGGAGGCGCTGCTCGTCGGTGTGCAGGGTGACCGGCAGGTCGTCGGTGACCCGGACGGCGAAGTCCAGGCTCTTGTCCTCGGCGAGCGGCCGGAACGCCGCCTCGACGTAGTCGACCAGCTGCACCAGGGCGATCCGGGCGGGGCGGACGTCCATCTTGCCCGCCTCGACCTTGGACAGGTCCAGGATGTCGTTGATCAGCTGCAGCAGGTCGGAACCCGCGCCGTGGATCGTTTCGGCGAACTCGACCTGCTTGGGCGACAGGTTGCCCTCGTTGTTGTCCGAGAGCAGCTTGGCGAGGATCAGCAGCGAGTTCAGCGGGGTGCGCAGCTCGTGCGACATGTTGGCGAGGAACTCGCTCTTGTAGCGGGAGGCGAGGGCGAGCTGCTCGGCGCGCTCCTCCAGGATCTGCCGGGCCTCCTCGATCTCGCTGTTCTTGATCTCGATGTCGCGGTTCTGCTGGGCGAGCTGCTCGGCCTTCTCCTGGAGCTCCTCGTTGGTGCGCTCCAGCTCCTCCTGGCGGGCCTCCAACTCGGCGGACCGCATGGAGAGTTCGGCGGTGAGCCGCTGCGACTCCAGGAGCAGGCCCTCGGTCTTGGTGTTGACGCTGATGGTGTTGACGGTGACGCCGATCAGGTCGGCGATCTGGTTCAGGAAATCCAGCGCGACGGCGGTGAAGGCGCTGAACGAGGCCAGCTCGATCACGCCGAGCAGCCGGCCCTCGAACAGCACCGGCAGCACCACCACGTGCGCCGGGGATGCCTCGCCCAGCCCGGAGGCGATCTTCAGGTAGCCGGGCGGGGTGTGGCTGATCACGATCGATCGGCGCTCCACCGCGACCTGGCCGACCAGGCCCTCGCCGGGCCGGAAGGTCGTCGGCATGGTGCGCCGCTGGTAGCCGTAGCTGCCGATCAGGCGCAGCACGGTGTCATTCTCGTCGTCGTCCTCGGTGACCAGTTCGGCCGTCCGCCCGGAGGGCTGGGCGAGGAAGAAGGCGCCGTGCTGGGCCGAGACCACCGGGGTCAGCTCGGTCATGATGAGCGAGGCGACGGCCTCCAGGTCGCGGCGGCCCTGCAGCAGACCGGACATCCGGGCCAGGTTGGTCTTCAGCCAGTCCTGGTCCTTGTTGGTGCGGGTGGTCTCGCGCAGGTTGGCGATCATCTGGTTGATGTTGTCCTTGAGCTCGTCGAGCTCGCCGGACGCGTCCACGTCGATCCGCGGGGACAGGTCGCCGCGGGTCACCGCGGTGGCCACCTGGGCGATCGCGCGGACCTGCCGGGTCAGGTTGTTCGCCAGCTCGTTCACCGACTCGGTGAGGTCCTGCCAGCGGCCGGCGACACCCGGTACGCGGGCCTGGCCGCCCAGCCGGCCGTCGGTGCCCACCTCGCGGGCGACGCGGGTGACCTCGTCGGCGAACGAGGACAGCTGGTCGACCATCGTGTTGATGCTGGTCTTGAGCTCCAGGATCTCGCCGCGCACGTCGACGTCGATCTTCTGCGACAGGTCGCCGCGGGCCACCGCCGTGATGACCAGGGCGATGTTGCGCACCTGGCCGGTGAGGTTGTTGGCCATCAGGTTGACGTTGTCGGTGAGGTCCTTCCAGATGCCGCCGACGCCCGGCACCGAGGCCTGGCCGCCCAGGGTGCCGTCGGTGCCCACCTCGCGGGCCACCCGGGTCACCTCGACGGCGAACGCCGACAGCTGGTCGACCATCGTGTTCATGGTGCTGGCGAGCGCCTTGACCTCGCCCTGCGCCTCGATGGTGATCTTCTTCGACAGGTCGCCGCGGGCCACCGCGGAGGCGACCTCGGCGATGTTGCGGACCTGGCTGGTCAGGTTGGACGCCATGAAGTTGACGTTGTCGGTGAGGTCCCGCCAGATGCCGGAGACCCCGCGCACCCGGGCCTGGCCGCCGAGGATGCCCTCGGTGCCCACCTCGCGGGAGACCCGGGTCACCTCGTCCGCGAACGCCGACAGCTGGTCGACCATCGTGTTGACGGTCGTCACCAGCTCGCGGATCTCGCCCTTGGCGTCGACGGTGATCTTCTTGGAGACGTCGCCGCGGGCGACCGCCGTCGTCACCTCGGCGATGTTGCGCACCTGGCTGGTGAGGTTGTTCGCCATCAGGTTGACGCTGTTGGTGAGGTCCTTCCAGGTGCCGGACACCCCCGGCACGCTGGCCTGGCCGCCGAGGATGCCCTCGGTGCCCACGTCCCGGGCGACCCTGGTCACCTCGTCGGCGAACGCGCCGAGCTGGTCGACCATCGTGTTGATGGTGTTCTTCAGCTCCAGGATCTCGCCGCGGGCGTCCACCTGGATCTTCTGCGACAGGTCGCCCTTGGCGACCGCGGTCGTCACCTGGGCGATGTTGCGCACCTGGCTGGTCAGGTTGTTCGCCATCGAGTTGACGTTCTCGGTGAGGTCCTTCCAGACGCCCGCCACGCCCGGCACCTGCGCCTGGCCGCCGAGGATGCCCTCGGTGCCGACCGCACGGGCCACCCTCGTCACCTGTTCCGCGAACCCGGACAGCTGGTCGACCATCGTGTTGATGGTGTTCTTCAGCTCCAGGATCTCGCCGCGCGCGTCCACCTCGATCTTGCGCGACAGGTCGCCCTTGGCGACCGCCGTCGTCACCTCGGCGATGTTGCGCACCTGGGCGGTCAGGTTCGCCGCCATGAAGTTCACCGAGTCGGTGAGGTCGCGCCACACGCCGGCCACGCCGGGCACCTGCGCCTGACCGCCGAGGCGGCCCTCGGTGCCCACGTCGCGCGCCACCGTCGTCACCTGCGCGGCGAAGGAGTTCAGCTGGTCCACCATCGTGTTGACGGTGTTCTTCAGCTCCAGCATCTCGCCGGCCACGTCGACCGTGACCTTCCGCGACAGGTCGCCCTTGGCCACCGCCGTCGTCACCTCGGCGATGTTGCGCACCTGCGCCGTCAGCCGCCCGGCCATGGTGTTGACCGAGTCCGCCAGGTCCTTCCAGCTGCCCGAGACGCTGCGCACCCGGGCCTGGCCGCCCAGCTTGCCGTCGGTGCCCACCTCGATCGCCACCCGGGTCACCTCGTCGGTGAACTCCGACAGCTGGTCCACCAGCCCGTTGACGGTGCGGCCCACCTTCAGGAACTCGCCGCGCAGCGGGTAGCTCGCCCCGCTGGTGTGCACCGAGCGGAGCTCCATCCGCTGGTCCAGGTCGCCCTCCGCGATGGAGGTCAGCACCCGGCCCACCTCGGCCATCGGCCGGGCCAGGTCGTCGATCAGCGCGTTGCAGTTGTCGATGGCGGCCATCCAGGCGCCCTCGCCGACACCCGCCTCCAGCCGCTCGGAGAGCCGGCCCTCCCGGCCGACCGCCCGACGCACCCGCGCCAGCTCGCCCGTGAGGTGCTGGTTGCGCTCGGCGACCTCGTTGAACACCGCGGCGATCTCCGCCAGCGGCCCGTCCCCGGGGAAGGTCAGCCGCCGCCGGAAGTTGCCGTCCCGCATCGCGGTCAGCGCGGCCAGCAGCTTGCGCAGGTCGGCCGGCTCGGCACCCCGGGCGTGCCCGGACCGCCGCCCGGGCACGCCGCGGGCCCGGTGGCCGGCGCGGTCCGCGTCCCCGGTCGTGGCGATGGCGTCCTTGGTGGCCGAACTCAACGGGACCCTCCCACATCGTGACTGTCCGGTACCGTTCCAGTACCGCTCGGGCAGCCCGGCCGCCGTCGGCGGTACCGGTACCCCACCCGACCGTACGTCGCCGGTCCTGTGCTGCGGACCCCCCAGTCTGTCAGCACCTGCGCCCGGTGTCCGTCCGCTTGCGCAGCGTTCACCGCACGCGCACCGAATCCGTGGGCAGAATCACCCCCAGGGATCTGTTTCGGCGCCCGGGCCCCGCGGGGAACGAAGCGGAAAGTAGGGTGGAACGCTGCACCGGGCGCCGCGGCGGACCCCCCGGTGGCCGAACAGCCGGACCGCAGCAGACCGGACCAGAGCAGAGGAGTCGTGGGCACGTGGTCACCGCGCGCGCAGCCGCCACCTTCGAACCGGCCGGCCGCTCCGCCGCCGCCGCACGCGGCTTCGTCCGCGACGCGCTGCTCGGCTGGGGCCTGCCCGAGGTCGTCGACGACGCCGTCGTCCTGGTCAGCGAACTCGTCACCAACGCCGTGGTGCACGCCGGCACCGCCGCCGAGGTCGGCTGCGTGCGCGAGGAGTCGACCGTCCGCATCGAGGTCACCGACCACCACCCCGAGCGCGGACTGCCGGCCTTCGCCAACGTGCCCACCGCCTCGGACCGCTACGCCGACCCGGACGGCGAGGGCGGCCGCGGTCTGCTCATGTGCTCCGCCCTCTCCTCCTGCTGGGGCGTCGAGTACACCGCCGGACGCAAGACCGTCTGGTTCCGGCTCGCCCTGCCCGAGCACGTCCACGGCACCCGCTACGCCGTGCCGAGCCTCCCCGGCGGCGAACTCCCCGACACCGACGGGCCGGTGCGCGTCGCCGTCGTCCAACTCGACGACGAGGGCACCGTCCGCGGCTGGAACCCGGACGCCGAGGCGCTCTTCCGGCAGGCCCCCGACCAGGCCCTCGGCCGGCCCTGGGCCGACCTCGCCGTCTGGCCGGCCTCCCCCGGCCTCGGCCTCGCCGAGACCCTCCGGCTCGCCCGCTGGGAGGGCACCTTCGGCGTCCGCGCCGGCGACGGCCGGATCGTCGAGGTCTACGGCGTCCAGGTCCGCCTCCGCGACGCCCAGGGCGTCCCGTCCACGCTCTGCCTGCTCGTCCGGGACGGCGACCGCGCCGTGCTCCGCAGCCCCAGCACCACCGCCGAGGTCCCCGCCGCGATCGAACCCCTCGACCTGCTCGTCGGCCCGCTCTCCGCCGGCGACCTCGGCGACCTCGACGGACTCCTCCAGCGGATCGTCGACCGCGCCCGCGACCTGCTCGACGCCGACGCCGCCTACCTGCTGCTCACCACCGACGACGAGACCGAGTTCGAGGTCCGCGCCGCCACCGGCCTGCCCGGCTCCGGCCGCCGCTACGCCCGCCTGCCGATCGACGGCGGCGCCGGCCGCTACGACTCCGCCCGGCTCCCCGCCGTCCACGAGGACCTCTCCGTCCGCCCCTCCGCCGCACCCCTGCTCAACGGCAGCGGCCTGCGCTCCCTCATCACCGTCCCGCTCAAGGTCGAGGGCCGGCTCACCGGCTCCCTCGGCGTCGCCGCCGGCGCCCCCGCCCGCTACGACAACGAGGACGCGCTGCGCCTGCAGTTCGCCGCCGACCGGATCGCCCTCGCCCTGGAGAGCGCCCGCCTCACCGAGCTCGAACAGCTGCGCCGCGGCTCGCTCTCCTTCCTCGTCGAGGCCTCCGACCTGCTCGCCGGCACCCTCGAACACGAGCAGACCCTCGCCCTCATGGCGCAGATGGCCGTCCCCAAGCTCGCCGCCTGGTGCGCCGTCTACACCACCGGCGAGCAGAACGGCGGCGCCGACCTCGCGTTCCTGCTGCACGAGGACGAGGACCGCATCGACCCGCTGCGCGACGTCCTCGACAAGACGCCCGCCCCGGAGGCCGTCCCCGCCGCCGGCGCCCGCTTCTGGAAGGCCCCCGCCGAGACCGCCCGCAGCCTCGGCCTCAGCGACGGCCCCGCCCTGGCCGGCCTGCTCGGCGAGACCGTCGTCCTGCCGCTCGCCGCCCGCAACCGGGTCATCGGCCTGCTCGTCCTCGGCGTCGGCAGCGGCGTCCGCTTCCGCCAGGAGATCCTCGAACTCGCCGAGGACCTCTCCCGTCGCGCCGCGCTCGCCCTGGACAACTCCCGCCTGTACTCCGAGCGCAACGCCACCAGCCAGGCCTTCCAGCGCGCCCTGCTGCCGCCCGAACTGCCCAAGATCCCCGGCGTCGAGGTCGAGGTCTTCTACCAGGCGGCCGGCGAGGGCAACGAGGTCGGCGGCGACTTCTACGACATCTTCCCGATCCGCGAGGGCACCTACGGCTTCGCCATCGGCGACGTCTGCGGCACCGGCCCGGAGGCCGCCTCGGTCACCGGCCTCGCCCGGAACTCGCTGCGCCTGCTCGCCCGCGAGGGCCTCGACGCCCCCCAGGTCCTCGCCCGGCTGAACTCCGCCATCCTCGGCGAGGGCACCCGCAGCCGCTTCCTCACCCTGCTGTACGGCGAGTTGACGCCCCGGCCGGACGGCTCGACCGCGCTCTCCCTGGTCTGCGCCGGACACCCGCTGCCGCTGCGGCTGCGCACCGACGGGCAGGTCGACCAGGCCGCCTCGCCGCAACCGCTGCTCGGCGTCATGGACGAACTCGACCTCACCGCCGAGGAGTTGGTCCTCGCGCCGGGCGAGGTCCTGCTCTGCGTCACCGACGGCGTCACCGAACGCCGCGAGGGCCGCCGGATGCTCGGCGACGACGGGCTGGCCGAAGTCCTCACCGGCTGCACCGGGTTGACCGCCGGCGCGGTCGCCGCCCGGGTCCAGCGCGCCGTCGAGCGGTTCGCCCCCGAGCCGCCCTCCGACGACATGGCGATCCTCACCCTGCGGGTGCCCGAACAGCGCCACGCCTGACGGCACCCCGCCCCGGGGCTTCGTGCACCGGAACGTTCAATCCCGTTCACCGCGTGGTCGGACCGCGGCACCGCACAGCTGACGACTGCACAAATTGTGTGATTCACAAGGGTACAAGGCGCCGGGACCGGGTACACATCCATCACCGGGGGACACCCCGGAGGGGCATCGACCGACGGCCGCGCCGCCGGTCCTCACCAGCAGGAACCCGCCCGCACGTCCACGTCCGTGCGCCCGCGGCCCGGCATCGCGCAGCACCTCACGCACCTCTCCGTGCACCGCACCGCACGTCCTCGTGCACCTCCGTGCACCGTCACGCACCGCGCTCCCCCATGCCGCGGTGCGCCCCCACAGAACACGCCGCCATCCCGGCACGCAGTGAAAGGAGCCTCCGGTGAGCAATGTCGCTACCGGGGCGGACGCCCGACCCGCAGGAGCCGACGCGGGTCCTCTCGGATACCTGGCCCTCGGACTGACCCTTCTGGCATACGGCCTGCTCTCCACCGGCGCCCTCAGCGGTGCCGGGGTCAAGGACGCCGTCTCGCTCACCCACCTGGTCGGCGGCATCGCGCTGTTCGTCGCGGGCCTGTGGCAGCTCCACGTCGGTGAGGGCTTCACCGGCACCGCGTTCACCGGCCTCGGCGCCTTCTGGGCGACCTGGTCGACCGCGGAGGGCGCCGGCAAGAACGCCGCGGGGCTCTTCCTGCTGCTCTGGGCGCTGCTGGCGCTCACCCTCACCCTCGCCAGCTGGAACAGCGGCGGATGGCTGGGGCGCGCCGTCTACGGCCTGCTCACGGTCTCCCTGCTGCTGGGCGCGGTCGCCGCGTTCGGCGACAGCTCCGGCCTCGGCAAGCTCGCCGGCTGGGTCGCCGCCGTCTCCGGCCTCGCGTCCTGGTACTGGGCGACCGCGTCGCTGACCAACAGCGGCTGGGGTCGCGCGGCACTGCCGGTCAAGTAACCCCCCGAGAACGGGTGGGCCGGACCTCTCCCCCACGGGGCCCGGCCCACCGCCGTGTCCGGAGCCGTTCCCGCGGTCACCGCGGTACCGGATCCCGGCAGCACCACGATCCCCGCAGCCCCGCCTGCTCCGCCTCTCAGCGGACGGCGGGGGTGTGCTGCTCCGCCTCCCGGAGATCGTCCTCCGGCCGGACCCGCACCACGCCCGGCACTCCGGTCTGGCCACGCCAGCCGGCCATGGCGTGCTGCACCAGGTAGACCACCAGCAGCAGGGCGACCGCGACCAGCCCGTCCGCCCAGAAGTGGTTGGCGGTCACCACGACCACCACCACGGTCAGCACCGGGTGCAGCACCACCAGCCAGCGCCAGCGGCTCCGCCCGACCACGACCACGGCCACCGCCACGATCACGCACCAGGCGACGTGCACCGAGGGCATCGCCGACAACTGGTCCGGCACCACGCCGGCCACCGCACCGCCGTACACCGACTGCCCGTACTGCACCGCCAGGTCCACGAAGCCGTTCCCCGGCAGCATCCGCGGCGGCGCCACCGGAATGAACTGGATGAGCAGGCAGGCCGCGGTGGTCGCCACCACCGTCGTCCGCACCCAGGCGTAGTTCTCCCGGTGCTTCAGGAACAGCCACAGGAGCAGGACGAGCATCACCCCGAAGTGCATCGTGGCGTAGTAGTAGTTCGCCCCCTGGACGAGCCACGGGTGCGGCGTCACCGCCCGCTGCCAGGACACCTCGTCGGGCAGACCGAAGGCCAGCTCGGTGCGGTGGATCCACTCCGCCCGGTCCAGCGCGTGGTCGGTGCTCATCACCGACAGGTGGCCGACCACCTGCCACAGCGTGAACAGTGCGAGGAGCGTGCCGGCCTCTCTCAGCAGGGCGGCCGACGTCGTACGACGGGCCCGCCCGGCAGCGAAGGCCGTGGCGTACAGCGCGGCGGATGCGCCGGCCGAGGCCTGCCAGGTGAGCGTCAGGTTCTGCATTGGCGAAGGTTAACGTAGAGAAGCCCCCTCCCAAAGGGGAGGGGGCTTCTCTTTCAATGATTGTTCGGCGGCGTCCTACTCTCCCACAGGGTCCCCCCTGCAGTACCATCGGCGCTACGAGGCTTAGCTTCCGGGTTCGGAATGTAACCGGGCGTTTCCCTCGCGCTATGACCACCGAAACACTATGAAACT
>NZ_JBEYFP010000068.1:0-19283 GCF_040634455.1 Kitasatospora sp. NPDC007106 | reverse complement strand
GGCGGCGGTTCGCCCCCGGCGCCGACGCGGCCGGGCCGCCGGCCTTCCGCTGCCACGTCGTCCGTGAGCCGGCGTCCTTCAGCGTCTCGGTGGCCGCCCACCACGCCGCCGTGGACCGCTGGAGCGTGTGGGTCCTGCTGGCCGAGCTGGTCGCCCTGTACGAGGCCGAACTCACCGGTGTGCCCGCCGAGTTGCCCGACGTCCCGCCGGACGGGCACCGGCGGCTGGCCGTACCCGAGTACGCGGACCCGGCCTCCGCGGCGTTCTGGCTCGCCGAGGCGAACGCGCCGCCGCTGCTCCTGCCGCTGCGTGCCGCCGACGCCGTCCCCGACCCGGACGAGGCACGGTTCATCCCGCTGGACGGACCGGCCGTCGACCGCATCCGCGCGGCCGCCGAGGAGGCGGGGGTGCCGCCGAAGAGCCTCTTCCTCGCCCTGCACGTCTGGTCGCTGGCGCAGGCGACCGGACGCGACAGCGACATCGTCACCGGCCTGGTGACGGACTGCCGGCCCGCCGGCACCGGGTCCGACCACCTGGTGGGACGCTTCTCCAAAACCCTTCCGCTGCGGCTGCGGACCACCGGCGGCAGCTGGGCCGACCAGGCCAGGCGGGCCTGGAGCGCCGAGCGGAACACCGCGGCGCACCGGCACTTCCCGCCCGCGGAGATCGAACGCCGGCTGCGCCGGGCGCCGTTCGACGTCGCCTTCGGCTTCACCCGGTTCCGTCCGCGCCACCGGCTGGAGCACCTGGAGACCGCCGTCGGCTCCTGGTGGTCCGTCGGCGGGGCGGGCATCCCGCTCGGCGTGGACGTGCTGCTCGGCTCGCCCGACCTCGGCAGCGGCGTGCTGGTCGCCTTCGACCCCGGGCTGGTCAAGGCCCCGGTCGTCGACGAGTACGTCCAGTCCTTCACCTTCGCACTGCTGTGCGTCGCCAACTCCCTTCCGTTCGTCATGCGCACCTTCCCCGGAGGCTGACATGCTGGTGATCGCCTACGACCACGGGGCCGCCGCTGCGGCGGAGATCGCCACGGCGCTGGCCGCGGACACCCCGCTCGCCTTCCTCGTCCCGCGGACCGACCACACCGTCCAGGTCCGGCCGCTGCTGGAGCAGTTGGGCACCGTCGTCGACCTCGCCGGTGACGACCGGGACGTCGCCCGGGTGCGGGCGCTGCGCCCCGACGGCATCGTCACCTACAGCGAGCCGATGCTGCGGGACACCGCCCGGATCGCCGCCGCCCTGGGGCTGCCGGGCCACCGGCCGGAGACCGTGCTGCTGCTCACCGACAAGGAGCGGCAGCGCCGGCGGCTCGCGCAGGCCGGGGTGGACTCGGTGCGCCACCACCCCGTCCACCGCCCGGAGGACTGGGCCGCGGCCCTGGACGCCGTCGGGCTCCCGGCCATCGTGAAACCGCTGTACGGCGGCGGCAGCCGGGACACCCACCTCGTCCGGGACGAGGAGACCCTCGCCCGGCTCGCCGAACGGCACCCCGCCGGCATGATGGTCGAGGAGTACCTGCAGGGCAGGCCCAGCCTGCCGTACGGGGACTACGTGTCGGTCGAGAGCCTCTGCGCACCGGACCGGATCACCCACGTCTCCGTCTCGGGCAAGTTTCCGATGGCTCCCCCGTTCCGCGAGCAGGGCCAGTTCTGGCCCTCGGCGCTGCCCCCGCAGGACGTGGCCGCGGTGGCCGACCTGACCACCCGGGCGCTGCGCGCGCTCGGCGTGGACTTCGGCGTCACCCACACCGAGGTGAAGCTCACCGCCCGGGGGCCGCGGATCATCGAGGTCAACGGCCGGCTCGGCGGGCTCGTCAACGAGATCAGCCGCCGGGCGGCGGGAGTCGACCTGATCCGGCTGGCCGGCCTGCGGGCCACGGGCAAGGACGACTGGGCCGAACCGGAGCCGATGGACCGGGTCCACTTCCAGTACTGGGGTGCCGGGCCCGCCGAGCGGTGCCGGCTGACCGGCGTCGAGGGCGGCCGGGAGGCCCGGGCGGTGCCGGGCATCACCGCCTACCGCCCGATCGTCAAGCCCGGCCAGTGGCTGTTCGACGGCGGGATGACCTGCCAGCTCGACATGGTGTGCGGAGAGGCGGCGTCCCACCGGGAGATGTTCGCGGTGCTCGACGAGGCGCTGGGGAGGATCGCCTACGACTTCCGGTTCGAGGACGGGCGCACCGTCCGGGTCACACCGCCGCGGCCGTGGAGCGAGGCCGCCGGTAGCGCGTCGCCGCAGGTCTGACGGCCTCCGCCGCGGCCGCTATCGCGGTGGCGGCGGAGGCGATAGTGCACCGATGCGGTGGCAATGGGCGGCCTTCCTAGCGTGAGCATCACGAGGAAACGCCGAGCAGGGCGCCACCGCCCGCCGGCCCGGCCCCGCCGACACATGGGAGACAGCGATGACCAAGCTCATGTTCGTACGTGCGTGCGCATGCCTGCTGGCCGCCGTGGCCCTCACCGCGGCCGCCGACTCCCTGGAGTCGCAGACCGGCCCCACCCACCCCGTCCACGTCGTGGCCGACAACCCCTGGGGCCCGGGCCCGCAGTCCTGACACCCGGTTCGCAGCCCTGGCGCGGTCGGGGTCAGACGGGCGGCATCAGGTCGCTCTCGCTGACGGTGTACGTCAGCAGGGGGTAGGTGAAGTCCGCTTCGTGGTTCTCGCGGCGCCGCAGCCGGTAGAACTCGCGGCTCTGCTCGTCGTCGGCCGCCACGAGGCGTGCACCGTCCGGGAGGTGGGCCTGATCGTCGCGGAAGCGGACGAAGGTCTTCGAGGTCCGGAACGTGACGCCCAGCCAGTGGTTGTCCGACGCCGGGACGGTCGTGTCGAGCACGATCCTGTGCCGGAGCCGCCGGTTCGAGGCGACGGAGAACGCGACGACGCCGTTGTGGGCGAGCGGGATCTCGAACCCGTCGAGATCCGGCTCCTTGGATTCGAAGATCAGCTTCCTGGACGGGCCCGCTTCGGGACGCAGGTAGCAGGAGAAGACGGCGATGAACGAGTCGTCGGCCAGATCGAGGGCCTGGTCGGAGTGGGCGCCCATGGTCCGGTAGGCGTCGGTGTAGCGCTCGACGAGGGCGTTGTTGAAGCCGACCGGGAGCGCCGCACCGTCCTGGATCCGCTGCGCCAGCCGTTCGTGCACCGCCCGGAAGCGCTGCGCCGGGCTGCCGTACCGGGTGGTGGTGCGCACGAGGGGCACGCCGCCCGCCTCGTCGACCCTGGTGAGCACGGCGCCCTGGCGGCCCCTCCCCACGTCCTCCAGGCGGGCCGACGCGGCCAGCTCGGCGAAGAGGTCCTCCGCGGCCGGCAGGGTGCACGAGACGATCTCGTCCGCGATCCTAGGCCCGGGGTGCACTGTAGTCTCCCGTGTTCATGCTGAAGAGCAGTTCGTCGCCGTAGTCGACGAAGGACGAGGACCTGTTCTCCTCGGCGTACAGCCTGCGCAGCTCGTCCATGCCCTCCGGTGTGGGCGGCCCCAGCCGCACCGGGCCGCCGGCCGCCTTGAGGAAGGTGCGGCCGTCCTTGTGGACGGCCTCGGCCTTCGAGCAGCGCACCACGTAGCCCAGTCGGGTCGGGAGCAGCTCGGCGTCCAGCGCCGAGGGCCGGATCTCGTGCGTGTACAGGCGGTTGGTGGACAGCGGCACGAAGAACACGGAGCCGGGGTGGAGGGTCACGGTGAACTGCGCCGGGAGCGCGGCCCCGTCGTGTCCTGCGGTCGGCTCCTTGAGGCGGAAGTGCAGCCTGGTCAGCGCGCTGACGCCCTTCACGCCGCGGTCGAAGGCGTCCTCGGCCGAGGGCTGCAGCCCGTCGAGCCGGTCGTAGAAGGTGCAGAAGGCCATGATGCCGTTGACGGGCATGTCCTTGGTCTTGTCGGCATGGGCCGAGATCTTGGCCTTGGACTGCTTGCGCCCGTCCGTGGCGGGGGTGTTGTGGTAGATCTGGGCGAGCACGTGGTTGAGCGGAGCCTGGTTCCTGAAGACGGCGGCGGCCTCGCGGTTGAGCGCCTCGACGATCTCCGTGTCGGTCGGGCGGAAGCCCTCGGTCGGCCCCGAGAGGTTCGTGGAGCAGCGGAGCAGGCGGAAGTGCAGCTCGTCGCCGTCCCGGGTGACGGGCGTCAGGTAGATCCCGCTGCGGTGGGCCGTTCCGGGCTTGGTGGACTCCGTCAGGGACTGGAAGGCGTGCTCCGCGCGGATCCGTCCGAAGTGGTCGGCGTCGGGGTCGAAGAAGCGGGGGTAGTACACGCCGGCGCCGTGCACCCGCACGGGGACCCGGCCGAGGCCGACGACCGTCCACGGCTCGTCGGCGTCCTCGCGGTGACCGTGCGACAGCTCCCGGACGACGAACACCCGGGCCGCCGCCCGCAGGTGGTGCCTGCTGGTCCCGGAGACGTCACCGCACAGGTAGACCGTCCTCCCCGCGAGGTCGGGCGCGCCGGAGGCGAGCTCCTCCGGTGTGACGGTGGACCCGAAGAAGTCCCTGACGACGTCGTTGTCCTGCAGCTCCGAGGGTGCGACCAGGACGGTGCGTGCGGCCTCGATGCAGGCTTCTGCCGGCTCTGTGGTGTCCATCAGACCTTGATCGTCCCACGGGGGCCCGACAGCGGGCAACGGAATGACTCGGGAGGGCCTAGCGGTTGACCCCGTCCAGCCGTGCCAGGGCCGTTCGGGCCCGGGTGAGGGCGGCTTGGTGGTCGTGGTCCTCCAGCACGCGCAGGGCCTCCTCCAGCAGGTTCCTCGCGCGGCCGTCCAGGCCCTGGGCGATGCACACCTCGGCGAGGCTGACCCGTACCTGTGCGGCCGCGTGCAGGTGTCCGGCCGCTTCGGCCGTGACGAGGGCGCCCTCCAGGCAGCCTGCGGCCTCCGCGTGGTCGCCCCTGGCCATGTGGGTGTCGCCCAGGCCGTGCTGGACGATGCACTCCCCCAGCGAGTCGGCCTGTCGGCGGACGATGGCGAGGGCCTCCCGGTACCAGCGCAGTGCGTCGTCCAACCGCCTTTGGCCGAGGCAGAGTTGCCCCAGGCGGTGGAGGCTCATCGAGGCGACCCGCGAGCTGCCGATCGACTGGCAGATCCGCAGTGCCTCGGTCAGTTCCTTTTCGGCCCGGCCGGGGTCGCCGCCGGCGGCGTGGATCGGCGCCATGTTGGACAGGACGTGGGCGCGGCCCAGCGGGTCCCCGGCGAGCCGGAAGAGCTCGGCCGCCCGTTCGTACCGCCGGAGTGCGCCGTCGAGGTCGCCGACGGTGTGCAGGCACAGCGCGATGTTGCGGTTGGCCAGGGCGGTTCCGCCGGTCTCGTCGAGTTCCTCGAAGAGTGCCAGCGATCTCTCCAGGTGGGGAAGCGCCCGGCCGGCCTGCCGCTGCGAGAGGTGGAGCGATCCGAGCGAGCAGCGCACCGCCGCCTCGCCGCGGACGTTGCCCGTCCGTCGGACGAGTTGCAGGGCCGTCTCGTGGCTCTCCTGCCAGTCGGCGTAGTGCTGCCGCACTTCGAAGAGGGTGACGAGTTGGGTGGCGGCCTCCCAGCACTCCTCGTCGAGGCCGTGTTCGGCGGCGAGGCCGACGGCGGCGAGGAGTCCGGGCCGTTCGGTGTCCAGCCAGCCGAGCGGGTCGGTCAGGACGTGCCGGACGACGGCCTCCGGGGCCTGCCAGCGGGCGGAACCGCCGCGGACGACGGTGTAGTTGCCGCCCCACAGCTGGGCCTGGGCGAGGTCCATCAGGCCGAGCCAGCCCGCGAGGACGGCGCGGACGGTGCGGGCGCGCTGTTCGGCGGGGAGCCGGTCGACGGACTCCCTGAGGTAGAGGCGGACGAGGCTGTGGAAGCGGTAGCGGGGGTTGTCGGTCGGTTCGGCGTCGGTGGCGACGAGCAGCTGGCTGGTGGCGGCCTCGTCGATGACGTCGTTGGCGTCCTCGGTGTCGCCGCCGAGGATCGCGCCGGCCATCCAGCCGGGTAAGGCCTCCGCGCCGAACAGGCTGAGGTCGCACAGGAGGTCGCGCAGGTCGGGCTTGAGCGTGTCGAAGGTCGAGGAGATGGTGCTGCGGACGGCCCGGTTGCCGTGGGCGAGTTCGTCGAGCCGTCGGCGCTCGTCGTGGATGCGGTGGGCCATGGAGGAGATCGTCCGGTGCGGCGAGGCGGCGAGGCGGGCGCCGACGATGCCCAGGGCGAGCGGCAGCCGGTCGATCTCGCGGACCAACTGGGCGCTGGCCAGGGGTTCCTGGGCGACCCGCCGGTCGCCGACGATCCGGCCGAGGAGTTCGACGGCCTCGGTCTGGGTCAGCACGTCCAGGTGGACGGACTCCAGTTCGGGGAGGCCGGTCTGCGGGCGGCGGCTGGTGACGACGACGCCGCAGTCCCGGCCGCCGGGCAGCAACGGGCTGATCTGGTGCTCCTCGGCGGCGTCGTCGAGGATGACCAGGATCTTCTTCTCGGCGACCAGGCTGCGGAACATCGCGGCCCGCTCGTCGAGTTCGTCGGGGATGTCGCCGGGCGGGACGCCGAGCGCCCGCAGGAAGTGGTCGAGGACCCGGACCGGCGCCGCGGTGACGGTGTTGCTGCCGTGCAGGTCGTAGTAGAGCTGTCCGTCGCCGAAGCGGTCCTGGAGGGCGTGGGCGACGTGGACGGCGAGGGCGGTCTTGCCCGTCCCGCCGGGGCCGTACAGGTTGACGGCCCGGTAGGGGTGGTCCTCGGGCCCGCGCGGGTCCGCCAGGACCGCGGTCAGCCGGCGGACGGTCTCCTCGCGGCCGATGAAGTAGCGGGACTGTCTGGGGAGTTGGCGCGGGGCGGCGGGTCCTTCGGGCTTGCCGTAGCCGGGGTTCAGCTCGGGTGCGTCGCGGAGTATCTCCTGTTCGAGGCGGCGCAGTTCGTCGGAGGGTTCGATGCCGAGTTCCCGCACCAGCAGCCGGCGGCCCTCGCGGTAGATCTGGAGGGCGTCGGAGCGCCGTCCGGCGCGGTGCAGGGCGAGCATCAGCTGGCCGCGGAGCTTCTCGCGCAGCGGGTGTTCGGCGATCCGGTCGGCGAGTTCCTGGATCAGTCCCCGGTCGCGGCCGCGCAGCAGTTCCAGGTCGAAGTACTCCTCCAGGACGGTGAGCCGTTCCTCGTCGAGGGCGACCGCCCGGCGCTGCAGGACGTCGCTGTCCACGCCGCCGAGCGCGGGCCCGCGCCACAGGGCGAGCGCCTCGCGGTAGGTGCGCACCGAGGTCTCGAGGTCCCCGGCGTCGCTGGCGGAGCGTGCGCCGCGGACGAGTTCGGTGAAGCGGTCGACGTCCCGGCGGCCCGGGGCGAGCATCAGGGCGTAGCCCACGGGGTGGGTGACGAGGGCCTCGCTCATCCCGATGACGCCGAGGGTCTTGCGCAGGGTGGAGATGCAGATCTGGATCTGGGTGCGGACGGTGGTCGGCGGGTCCTCGGCCCAGACCACCTCGCTGAGGTGCTCGACGCTGACGATCTCCCGCGGCCGGCAGGCGAGGGCGGCGAGCAGGAGCCGGCTCCGCCTGGCCTGGAGGGGTACCGAGGTGCCGCCGCGCGTGACCTCGAACGGCCCGAGGAGTGCGAAGTGGACGTCGTCGTCCGCATCGTGCGGCTGCAGCCCCATCTGGTTCCTTTTCTGGTGGATTCCGTCCGGTGGGCCCGATCGGCCGTCCTGCCTCGTGAGCGGACGGCGACCGTGAGTGGCGATACGAGCCGCGGGTAATGCTCGCATGCTTCATCCGTGGGCGAAACCAGTCTGTCGACGCGGTGTCAACATCCTTTCGGAACAACCGATGGGAGGGGGCCGCTCACCCCTGCGGGCCCGTCGGGCGCAGTGTCATGGCGACCGGCATGCTGCCCAGGCCGGCGATGAAGTTGGACCGCAGGCGGCGGACGGGGCCGGCGGGTTCGAGGTGTTCCAGCCGGCCGAGGAGTTCGGTGAACAGCTCGTTCAGGGCGATCCTCGCCAGGATCGCGCCGAGGCAGTAGTGGGCGCCGGCGCCGAAGGTGATGTGGCGGTTGCCGGTGCGCCGCAGGTCGAAGCGGGCGGCGTCCTGGAAGACGGTCTCGTCGCGGTTGGCCGAGCCGACCCAGGCGGCGACCGCCTCGCCCTTGCGCAGCACGCCGCCCTCCAGTTCCACGTCCTCGACGGCGTGCCGCAGGAAGCTGCTGGCGGGGGAGGTCCAGCGCAGGCCCTCTTCGACCAGCGAGGGGACGAGTTCGGGGTGCCGGCGGGCCTCGGCGAGCTGGTCGGGGTGCTCCAGCAGGGCGAGGACGGTGCCGGTGAAGGCGTGCGGGGTGGTGGCGTTGGCGCCGAGCAGCAGGCTGTAGCAGTTGTAGACGGTCTTCGCCCGGCTGCCGAGTCCGGCCAGCAGGTCGAGCAGGTCGCCGCTGCCGTCCGGCCGGGCGGCGGTCTGCTCGGTGAAGTAGGAGAAGAGCTCGTGGTGGGCGATGGCCAGGGTGGCGTGCCGGTTGCGGATCTGGAAGCCGGGGTCCTCGGGGGACGCGGCCATCGAGGTCCACCGGACGAGGTCGGGCCAGTCCTGCTCCGGGATGCCCATGAGCGCCCCGGTGAACGTCATCGGGAAGTCCAGGGCGGCGGTGACCAGGTCGAAGGGCCGGCCGTCGGCGGCCGGGGCGAGGACGGCGCGGGCGGCGGCCCGGATGCGGGGCCGGGCGGCCTCCAGGGCGTTGCGCTGCAGGGCGTGCTGGAGCGGGCGGCGCAGTGCGGCGTGGTCGGGCGGGTCGGTGGAGACCATCATCTGGCCGGCGGCCTCGTCGCCGTGGCCGAGCTGGTCGAGCAGGCTGCCGCGCTCCGAGGTGAACGCGCGGGAGTCGCTGAGGACCCGGCGGACGTCGTGGTAGCGGGTGACCGAGGCGAAGTTCCGGCCGTCGGGCAGGGTCTGGCGGTGCAGCGGTGCGGCCCGGCGCAGGTGTGCCCAGATCCGGTGCGGGTCGCCGTCGGCGTGCAGGCCGGGGTCGAAGAGGTCCACCGTGTCGAGGTCCACCGTGTCGAGGTCGACGTCGGGGGCGGGCTCGGGGGCGGGCTCCTGCCGGGGGTCGCTGCCGGTGTGCCGGGTCAGGACGGTCATCGGGCCTCCCCCGGCCGGCCGGGCGCCGCGACGGTGGCGAGCGCGGCGCCGAGGGCGTCGACGTACCGGTCGACCAGGGTGCCGGGGACGAGCGCGGGGTCGTGCGCGACCAGCACCCCGCTGCCCAGGTCGGGTGCGTCGATCATCGCGTCGACGCCGAGCGGGAAGCTGGCCTTGTCGTAGGACCACCACTCGTCGACCTTGAACCTCAGGTCGTCGACCTGCCGGTACGGGTGGAAGTGGGTGAAGTTGAAGGAGACGTCGAAGGCGGGCCGGCCGAGGCCCTGTTCGATCGCCGAGAGCGGGTGGCGCCGGTGGGCGAGCAGGCGCTGTTCGGCCTCCCAGGTCCGCCCGGCGAGTTCGGCCCAGTCGCCCTCGACGGACCGCAGCCGCAGCGGGACGGTGTTGAGGAAGAGCCCGATCAGTGCGGCGGATCCGGGCACCTCGGGCCTGCCGTTGGCCACCAGGCCGGTCACCAGGTCGCGGTCGCGGCCGGTGGCGAGGGCGAGGGCCCGCAGGTGCAGGGAGAGCAGCAGGCTCTTCAGCGGGACGCCGGCGTGTTCGGCGGCGGCCTCCAGACGGGCGACGTCCGCCGGGTCGAGCGGGAGGTGGCGGGTCGCGACCGGGTCGGGGACGGCGCCGTCGGGGCGGTCGGGCAGGAGCAGCGGTGGCACGTCGGCCTCGGCCTCCCAGAACGGTGCGGACTCCGCGGCGGCCGCCTCCAGGGCGACGAACTGCCGGTGGCCGTCCGCCGGTACGGCGGGCAGCTGCGGGGTGCGGCCGGCCAGTTCGGCGTCGTAGCAGGTGAGCAGTTCGACCATCAGCTGGGCCATGCTCCAGCCGTCGATGACGGCGTGGTGGATGGCCAGGGTGAGCCGGAAGGCCTCGGGTTCGCGGGCGATGTGGATGCGGAAGGCGGGGGGTGTGCCGCAGTCGATGCCGGTGGCGAGGTGGCGTTCGCGGAAGGCCCGGACGAGTGCCTCGCCGTCGCCGGTCTCGATCTCCACCGGGACGGTGACCTCGGGGTGGACGAGCTGCACGGCGGTGGAGTAGGTGGCGAGGTCGAAGGAGCTGCGCAGCAGCGGGTGGCGCCGGGTGAGCGCGCCGAGCGCGGCGCGGAACCGCTCCTCGTCGAAGGGCGCGTTGACGCGCAGGCCGACGAGGTCGTTGTAGAGGCTGGGGTCGCCGGCGAGTTCGCAGAGGTAGATCAGCCCGACCTGGAGGGTGGAGGCGGGGTAGGCGTCCTGCAGGCCGGCGGGCAGCAGGGCGCGGTCGGCGGGGCCGAGTCCGTCGAACGGCCGGTGGGTGGGTTCGGGTGCGGCGGCCGGGGTGAGGAGCGGGACGAGTTCGGCGACGGTGGAGGCGGTGAGGAGGCCGCGCAGGGGGAGGTCGAGGCCGCGTTCCTTGAGGTCGCCGACGACGGCGAGGGCGATCAGCGAGTCGCCGCCGGCGGCGTAGAAGTCGTCGTCCGGGGTGATGCCGTCGTCGCCGAGGTGGTGGCGCAGCACGTCGAGGAGGGTCTGCTCGGGTGTCCCCGGGCGTTCCGCGATCAGGGCGGCGACGGTGCCGGGGTTCTCGAAGACGGCGAAGTGGCCGCCGGGGAGGATCTCGACCCGGCTGCCGGCGGTGGTGCGGTTGCGCCAGGTGGTGAGTGCCTCCTCGTCCGCGTCGGGGTCGTCGGTGCCGCCGAGGGCGAGGATCGGGACGTTCACCGTGTCGTAGGTGGGCCGGTAGCCGCGGACGAGCCGGAGGTCGTTGCGGATGGTCTCCAGGATGAAGGAGAGCATCTCCTCGTTCTGCAGGACCTCCGGTGCGGTGCCGCCCAACTCGGTGAGAACCTCGGCCAGTTCCTGGTCGGTCCGGTCGCGGGCGGCCATCCGGTTGTGCCGGAAGTCGCCCGCGTAGGCGGAGACGACGAGCAGCTCGGGCGCGGGCCCGCCGTTGCGCTCCAGCCAGGCGGTCAGCTCGGCGGCGATCAGGGAGCCCATGCTGTGGCCGGCCAGGACGAAGGGCCGGTCGAGCCGGGGCAGCAGGCGCGGGCCGAGCCAGTCGACGAGCTGCCGGGCGTCGTCGACCAGGGGCAGCGCGACGAGGTTCTCGCGGCCCGGCAGCTGCACCGGCTGGAGGTTGACGGCCGGGCGCAGGTCGCGGGCCAGGGTGCGGAAGGCACCCGCACCGGCCCCTGCGTGCGGCAGGCAGAAGACCGGGAGACCGGGGAGGTCGTTCTCCCAGAACGGCAGCAGATCCTCTGTCCTCATGCGGGGTTCCTCTCCGGGTTCGGGCCGACTGCCGTCATCGTCCGGGGTGTCCGCGGTGCGGGTGTACCGGCCGGGCGTCGGCTTTCCGGGGCGCTCTCCGCCGTGCGGGGGAGGCGGTGGTGCGCCGGGCCGCCGGCATCCGCCGCGCGGCGGATGCCGGGGCCGATTCCACTCCCGGGGCGGATGGTTCCGCCGGTCCGGCTCGGCGAGTTTGGTACCGCAGAACGAATGGCGGACCAGCCGGTCCGCCCGCCGAGAAAGCGGGCACTGATGAACTCCAAGAAATTTCCCCGGGACGTGGGTGTCTACCGGGTCGACGGCGGCGAACTGGAGCGGATCGAGCGCCTGGTGGCCCGGGTGCGGAAGCAGTTCGCCACCGCCTCCGACACGGACTTCCTGTTCCACGCGGCGAGCCTGGCGACCGGGCTCCCGGACGGCCTGGTGGACTTCCTGCGGTCGTTCGAGCTGCACGAGACCACCGCCGGCGTGGTGGTCAGCGGGCTGCCGGTGGACGACGACGCGATCGGCCCGACTCCCCCGCACTGGTCGCAGCAGCCGGAGCCGTCCTCGACCGTGCGGGAGGAGGTCTTCTTCGTGCTGCTCGCGGCGCTGCTCGGCGAGCCGTTCGGGTGGTCGACGCTGCAGTCCGGCCGGATCATCCACGACGTGCTGCCCGTCCGCGGCGAGGAGACGGCGCAGAGCGGGCACGGCAGTTCCGACCTGCTGGAGTGGCACACCGAGGACGGCTTCCACCCGTTCCGCTGCGACTACCTCGGGCTGATGGCGCTGCGGAACCCGACGGGGGTGGCGACCACCTTCGCCGGCGTCGGGAGCCTCGCGCTGCCGGCCGAGGTGACGGAGGTGCTGCAGCAGCCGCGGTTCCTGATCCGGCCGGACACCGAGCACCTGCGCACCGGCCCGGCGGGCAGCAGCGTGCACGACATCGCGGCGCGCACCAGCCCGGTGCCGGTGCTGTTCGGCAGCCGCACCGAGCCGTACCTGCGGATCGACCCGTACTTCATGGACGCCGTCCCCGGGGACCCGGACGCGACGCACGCGCTGAAGTGCGTGGTGGCCGCGCTGGAGGCGGACCTGGAGGACCTGGTGCTCGACCCGGGCGAGGTCGCCTTCGTCGACAACTACCGGGCGGTGCACGGCCGGCGGCCGTTCGAGGCGCGGTACGACGGGACGGACCGCTGGCTGAAGAAGGTCGTCGTCGCCCGGGACCTGCGCAAGTCGCGGGAGTTGCGGAGCAGTGCGCGCTCGCGGGTGGTGGCATGATCCCGCAGGCGGTGGCGCGGCCGTTCCTGCTGCGCGATCCGGAGCACTTCCGGATCGAGTTCGAGATCAACCCGTGGATGGCCACCGGTTCGCAGCCGAGCCCGGAGCTCGCCAGGGCGGAGTGGGAGGCGCTCGGTGCGGCGCTGCGCGGGGCGGGCGGGGTGGTGCACACCGCGCCGTCCGACCCCGACTGGCCGGACATGGTGTTCCCGACCGACACCGCCGTGGTCAGCGGCGGCCGGTTCCTGCGGTCGCGGTTCAGCCGGCCCGAGCGGGGCGGCGAGGCACGGTTGGCCGCCGAGTGGCTGACCGGCAACGGCTGGCAGGAGATCCGCACCGCGACCTGGGACGCGGCCGCCCGGCTGGAGGGCGGTGACGTGCTGGCGTTCGGGGAGCGGCTGCTCGCCGGGCACGGGATGCGCAGCACGGTGCAGGCGCACGCCGGTCTCGCCGCGGCCTTCGGCCGCGAGGTGGTGCCGGTGCGCCTGGTGGACCCCCGGTTCTACCACCTGGACATGTCGGTCTGTCCGCTGGACGACCGGCGGGCGCTGGTGTTCCCGGGGGCGTGGGACGGGGAGAGCCGCCGCCGGCTGCTGGACCTCGTCCCCGAACCGCTGGTGGTGACCGAGCAGGAGGCGCTGACCTTCTGCGTGAACTCGGTGGTCATCGGCACCTCGGTCGTGATGTCCGCGTGCCCCGCGCGGATCGGCCGCCGGCTCGAGGCGTGGGGCTTCGAGCCGGTCGTGACCCCGATCGACCAGTTCACCAAGGGCGGCGGCGGCATCCGCTGCATGACCCTCGACCTCGATTTGCTCGCCCAAGGCGTTCCCGCCGTCCGACCGTAGGAGCAGAAAGTGTCCGAGTCGAATTCCGCGCTCTACCAGGTCGTGGTCAACCACGAGCTCCAGTACTCCATCTGGCCGGCCGGCCGTGACCTGCCCGCGGGCTGGACGGCCGAGGGCGTCAGCGGCACCCGGGAGGCGTGCCTCGCGCACATCGAGGAGATCTGGACGGACATGCGTCCGCTGAGCCTCCGTCTGCGCATGGCGCAGGAAGTCGGCTCATGACCGTCCGTGCCGCCGTGCCGGGCGTCCCGCACACCGCGGAGCTGCTGCTGCCCGAGCTGTTCTGGCGTCAGGTCGCCCTGACGCCGGACGCCGTGGCCGTCAGCGACGGGGCCGAGGCCCTGAGCTACCGCGAGACCGGCGAGAGGGTGCGGGCCCTGGCAGCGCGGCTCAGTGAACTCGGGGTGGGCCCGGAGGCGATGGTCGGCATCCAACTGCCGCGGTCCGTCCGGCTGGTGGTGGCCATGCTGGCCGTGGCCACCGCCGGCGGCGCCTTCCTGCTGCTCGACCCGGAGCACCCGGCGGAGCGCCGGGCGGGGATGCTCGGCACGGCCCGTGCCCTCGCGCTGGTCTGCGAGGAGCCGGTCCCCGGTCCGTGGTCGCGGGTGCGGCCGGACGAGGGGCCGGTGGCCGACGGGCCCGTCGCGGCGCCCGCGGAGCTGTACCCCGACAACGCGGCGTACGTCGCCTTCACCTCGGGGTCGACGGGTGCGCCCAAGGGGGTGGTCAACACCCAGGCGGGCCTGGCGAACCGGCTGGCGGACGCGGTCCGCCGGCACGGTGTCGGCCCCGGCGACCGGCTGCTGTCGGCGACCGGTCTCGGCTTCGACCCGGTGGTCTTCCAGGTCTTCCTGCCGCTGGTCTGCGGCGCGACCCTGGTGCTCGCCCCGGACGGTCTGGAGCGGGACCCGGTGGCGCTGGTCGAGCTGCTGCGCGAGGAGCGGATCACCGCGCTGGAGCTCGTCCCCTCGGTGCTGCAGGTGCTGCTGGAGCAGCCGGAGGCCGCCGGGGTCGGCGGCCTGCGCTGGCTCACCTCGGCGGGCGAGATGCTGACGGGTGACCTGTGCGCCCGCGCGCTGTCCGTGCTGGGTGTCAGGGTGCGGAACGTGTACGGGCCGGCGGAGTGCGCGATCGGCGTCACCGACCACCCGTACGACCCGGCGCAGGGCCCGGGCGGGGTGCCGCTGGGCGGGCCGATTGACAACGTCCGGATCGTCCTGCTCGACGAGGACGGCCACCGCGCGGAGAGCGGCGAGATCCACCTCGGCGGGGTGTGCGTGGGCCGCGGCTACCTCGGGGCGCCGGGCCTGACCGCGGACCGGTTCCGGCCGGATCCGGACGGCCCGCCCGGTGCCCGGCTGTACCGGACGGGCGACCGGGCGCGGACGAACCTGCGCGGCGAGCTGGAGTTCGCCGGGCGGATCGACAACCAGATCAAGCTCAGCGGGGTGCGGATCGAGCCCGAGGGCATCGAGGCGCTGCTGACCGCGCACCCCCTGGTGGAGGCGGCGGCCGTCACGGTGGCGCCCGACCGGGTGGGCGGGCAGCAGCTGGTGGCGTTCGTGAAGGGCTCCGCCGGCCACGAGGAGCTGCGCGGCCACCTGCGCGCGCACCTGCCCGACTCGCACCTGCCGTCGGTCTTCCAGCCGGTCGACGAGCTGCCGCTGACCGCGAACGGCAAGGTCGACCGGACGGCGCTCACCGTCGACGCCGACCCCCGCCGGGCGCCGTACCGGGCGCCGCGGACGCCCGAGGAGGTCCAGGTCACCGAGATCTGGCAGGAGGTCCTCGGCGTCGGGCGGATCGGCCTGGACGACAACTTCTTCCAGCTCGGCGGCTACTCGCTGCTGCTGCTCCGGGTGGCGATGCGGCTGCGCAAGCTCTCCGGGCTGCCGCTGCAGGTGCGCGAGCTGTTCGGCGCGCCGACCCCGGCCGGGCAGAGCCTGCTGATCGCCGGCGCCCGGGCGCAGGCTTCGCCGGTGTCGGCGGTCGAGCCGGTGCCGCGGGACCGGCCGCTGCCGCTGTCGTACGCCCAGCAGGACCTGTGGGTGCTGGACCGGATGAACCCGGGCAGCGGCGAGTACACCATGCCGATCATGATCCGGCTGCCGGAGAACGGCATCCCGACCGTGGTCGTCGAGGGCGCGCTGCGCGACCTCGCCGCCCGGCACGAGATCCTGCGCACCCGCTACGCGTCGGTCAACGGCAGCCTCTGCCAGATCGTCGACAAGGACCGGCCGGTCCGGCCGTCCGTGGTCGAAGTGACCGAGGCGCAGCTGCCGGAGGCGGTGCGCCGCGAGACGGCCGCCGGGTTCGACCTCGCCGAGGGGCCGGTCTGGCGGGCCATGCTGGCCCGGGTGTCGGACGGCACCGACGCGCTGCTGCTGACCTTCCACCACATCGCCTCCGACGGCTGGTCGATGGTCGTGCTCCGCCGCGAGCTGGACGAGCTGATCTCGGCCCGCAAGGACCGCCGCGAGCCCCTGCTGCCGGACATGTCCGTGCAGTACGCGGACTTCGCGGTGTGGCAGCGCGAGCGGGTCGACGGCGGCGCGCTCGACGAGCAGCTCGCCTACTGGCGGCGGCAGCTGGCCGGCCTGCCGACGCTCGACCTGCCGACCGACCGGCCCCGGCCGCCGATCCGGGACACCCGCGGCGCCGCGTTCGAGTTCGAGATCCCCGCCGCCGTCATGCGCCCGGTGCTGGAGGCGGGCTGGCAGCGGGGGGCGACCCCGTACGCGACGCTGCTGGCCGCGTACGCCGCCCTGCTGGCCCGGTACTGCGGGCAGGGCGACATCCCGATCGGCACGCCGCTGGCCGGCCGGCTGCGCGAGGAGGTCGCCGGGGTGCTCGGCTGCTTCCTCAACACCGTGGTGATGCGCTGCGACGCCGCCGGCGACCCGGCCTTCACCGAGCTGCTGGAGCGGGTGCGGCAAACGGTCTCACAGGCCCAGGAGGCGCAGGAGGTGCCGTTCGCCCACCTGGTGCGCGAACTGGCCCCGGAGCGGGACCAGTCCCGCAACCTGCTGGCCCAGGTGCTCTTCGACCTGCACGACGACGGGGTCACCTCGGTCGACGGCGGCAGGACCGACACCGGGATGCTGCTCGACGCCTGGACGGGCTCGAAGGCCGACCTGAACCTGGTCGTGCAGATCCAGCCCGACCGCTCCTGCCTGGCCGTGCTGGAGTACTCGACCGCGCTCTTCGACGCGGAGACCGTGCGCCGGCTGGCCGGGCACTTCCGGCAGCTGCTGGCGGGCGTCGCGGCCGACCCGCAGGCCCGGCTGCACGAGCTGCCGCTGCTGCCCCCGGACGAGCTCCGGGCGGTCCTGGCGGCGGGCCGCGGGGCCGACGCGGCCCGCCCGGAGCTCGCCGTGCACGAGCTGTTCGCCGTCCAGGCCGCGAAGACCCCGGACGCTCCCGCGCTGCTCTCGGACGCGGGCGGGCTGAGCTACGCCGAGCTGGCCGACCGCAGCGACCGGCTCGCCTCGCGGCTGCGCGGCCTCGGCGTCGGACCGGAGTCGGTCGTCGGCGTCTGCCTCGACCGCGGCACCGACCTGGTGGTGTCCTTCCTCGCGGTGTGGAAGGCCGGCGCGGCGTACGTACCGCTGGACCCGGACTTCCCGGCCGAGCGGCTGCGGTACATGCTGGACGACTCCGGCGCCCGCTGCGTGATCACCGACCGCGCCCGGGCCGGCGTGCTGCGGCCCGCGGTGCCGCTGCTGCTCGACGATCCCGGGGAGCGGGCCCGACTCGCCGCGCAGCCGCCCTTCGAGGCCGCCCCGGCCGACCTGGACGCGCTCGCCTACGTGATCTACACCTCCGGCTCGACCGGCCGCCCCAAGGGCGTCATGGTCGACCACCGCGGCCTGCTCAACTACCTGATGTGGACGGTCGAGGACTACGCGGGCTCGCGCCCCGGCGGCACCCCGCTGTTCTCGTCGACCGCCTACGACATGGTGGTGCCCGACCTCTACACCGCCCTGGTCACCGGCGAGCCCGTCCGGCTGCTGCCGCCGCACTTCGACCCGTCCGAGCTGGGCCGGCTGCTGGCCGCGGGCGCGCCCTACTCCTTCGTCAAACTGACGCCCGGCCACCTCGACCTGCTGAGCGCCCAGCTCACCCCCGAGCAGGCCGCGGGCCTGGCGGGCGTGCTCGCCGTCGGCGCCGACTCCTTCCCGGTGCCGGTGCTGGAGCGGTGGCTCGCCAAGGCCGGGCCGGACGGACCGCGCCTGCTCAACGAGTACGGCCCGACCGAGATCTCGGTGGCGAACTCCACCTACCGGATCACCGGCGGCGGCCACCCGGAGGTGCTGCCCATCGGCACCCCCGTCCCCAACACCACCATGTGGGTGCTCGACGGCCACGGGAACCCGTGCCCGGTCGGCGTGCCCGGCGAACTCCACATCGGCGGCACCGGCGTGGCCCGCGGCTACCGCAACCGCCCGGGGCTGACCGCGGCGGTCTTCGTGCCCGACCCGTTCTCCGCCGAACCCGGCCGGCGCCTGTACCGGACGGGCGACCGGGCCCGGCTGCTCCCCGACGGGAACGTCGAGTTCCTGGGGCGCCTGGACGAGCAGATCAAGCTGCGCGGCCACCGGATCGAACCGGGCGAGATCACCGCCGTGCTGACCGAGCGCCCCGAGGTCGCCGACGCGCTGGTGCGGGTCGACACCAAGGGCGCCACCGGCCGGCTGGTCGCCTGGGTCGTCCCGGCGGACGGCCACGAGCCCGTCCCGGCCGAGCTGCTGGAGCACTGCGCGCTGCGGCTGCCCGCACCGATGGTGCCCGCCGCGCTGGTGCTGCTCGACCGGATCCCGCTGAACGCCAACGGCAAGGTCGACCACGCGGCGCTGCCGGCCCCGCCCGAGGAGGCGGCGGAGCACAGCACCGGCCCGCTGAGCGAGCTGGCGGAGGGCCTGGCCGGGCTCTGGAGCGACCTGCTGGGCTACGACGTGCTGCCCGAGCTGCACCGGACGTTCTTCCAGCTCGGCGGCGACTCCGTACTCGCCTCCCGGCTCGTCGCCGCGGTCGAGGCCGACTACGGGGTCCGGCTGCCGCTGCGCAGCGTGTTCGAGCACCCCACCGTCGCCGGCCTCGCCCGGCTCGTCGAGGAGCGGATCAGGGCGGACATCGCCGAGATGTCCGACGCCGAACTGACCCGGCTGACCACATCGGACGAAGAGGACCGAGATGAGCACTGAGATCGACGACCGGCGGCAGTCGCTGCTGCGGCAACGGCTGGCGGGTGCCCGGCGCTCCCGCACGGCCGTCCCCCGCCTCGACCTCTCGGCCGAGCTGCCGCTCTCCTTCGGCCAGCGCCGGCTCTGGTTCCTGGACCGGTACGACGAGAGCGCCACCGACAACCTGGTGCCGATCGTGCTGCGGCTGACGGGCCCGCTCGACGCGGCGGCCCTGGGCCGCGCCTGGGACCGGCTCGTGGAGCGGCACCTGGTGCTGCGGACGCGCTACCGGGCGACCGGGGACGAGCCCGTCCAGTGGATCGCCCCCGACGGCCCGCGGCTCGAACTGACCGACCTGGCCGCCGCCGAGGACCCGGAGCGGGCGGCGCAGGAGCTGGCCGAACGGCTCGCCGCCCGGCCGCTGCCGCTCTCCGGGGGCGCCGTCGCCCGCATCCGGCTGCTGCGCACGGCCGCCGACCGGCACCTGCTGGTCGCGGTGTTCCACCACATCGCCTTCGACGGCTGGTCGGAGCCGGTGTTCTGGTCGGAGCTGAGCGCGTTCTACCGCGAGGAGACCGGGACGGGCGCCGCCGCGCTGCCCGAACTGCCGGTGCAGTACGCCGAGTACGCCGCCTGGCAGCGGCAGCGCTTCGACGAGGGCCGGGCGGC